>NZ_CALHQO010000044.1:0-2149 GCF_938036635.1 uncultured Leptotrichia sp. | reverse complement strand
GATAAGAAGTATGGAATAAAAGATGGAAGTAGCAGATTTTTTCTTTGTTGTTATTCACTTTCTTTTGACAATTATAATTTTTCGATTATAGACAAAGCATTTTTTTAAAAAGTATTTTTATCAAAGAAAAATCTAATATAAATATAGTATCATATAGAGTATTGTAACACCTGTTATTTTAACTTAAAAATATAAAATTCTTGAGAGGTGAAGAAAATGGGATTATTTTCAAGCAGAAAATCAAAAAATAAATATGTAACACTTACATCCAAATCAAAATTGACAGTTGATATTGTGGATGACAACAAGTGGAAAAAATGTAATCAATGTAATGAGATTATTTATAATGAGGATTTGAAAAATAATTTAAATGTATGTCCAAAATGCGGAAATTATTTTAGGCTTACAGCTTTTGAAAGAATTGAGCTGTTGATTGATGAAGGAACCTTTATTGAAGAAGATATGACACTTAATTCAAAAGATGTATTAAATTTTCCTGGATACGAGGAAAAATTGGAATTAGCACGTGAAAAAAGCCGAATGTTAGATGGTGTTATTAGCGGAGTTGGAAAAATTAATGGACTAGAAGTGAGTATTGCCGCAATGGAATTTAGCTTTATGGGTGGAAGTATGGGATCTGTTGTTGGAGAAAAGATTACAAGGGCATTAGAAAGAGGGCTTAAAAGAAAAATACCAGTTGTAGTAGTTTCAAGCTCTGGTGGTGCAAGAATGCAGGAAGGAATCTTGTCACTTATGCAAATGGCAAAAACTTCAGGAGCAGTAAAAAGATTGAATGAAGCAGGAATTCCGTTTATTTCTGTACCTGTTGATCCGACTACTGGTGGAGTGACAGCTTCTTTTGCAATGCTAGGAGATGTTATTATAACAGAGCCAAATGCTTTTATTGCTTTTGCAGGGCCTAGGGTAATTGAGCAGACTGTAAATCAGAAATTGCCAAAAGGGTTTCAAAGGGCAGAATTTTTGCTAGAACACGGAATGATTGATATAATTTCAGAAAGAAAAGACTTAAAAACAACGATTTATAGAGTATTGGAAAAATTAGTGTAAGTTTTAAAATTTTTCAAACGAAAGGATAGAATATGAGTATAAAAGATGAAATTAAAGAATTGGAAGATAATATAGCCGAGTTAAAAAGATTTTCAGCTGAAAGAAACATTGATTTTTCTGCTCAAATAACAGAACTTGAAAAAAACCTCGAAGATAAATATAGAGATTTTGAGGAAAATGAAATGGATGCCTGGAATAGAATTCAAATTTCAAGAAATCCTCAAAGACCATATACTTTGGATTATATAAAAGAATTGACGCAGGATTTTGTAGAACTTCACGGTGACAGGCTTTCAAAGGATGATAATGCGATTGTAGGGGGGCTTGCAACAATTGATGGTTATAAAATAATGATAATAGGGCAGCAAAAAGGAAGAGACATTGAATCAAATATTTTTAGAAATTTTGGTATGGCGAGTCCTGAAGGGTATAGAAAGGCTCTTAGATTAATGAGAATGGCAGAACGTTTTAAATTACCAATTCTGACATTAATTGATACAGCTGGAGCATATCCTGGAATAGAAGCTGAAGAAAAAGGGCAAGGAGAGGCTATTGCCAAAAATTTAGCGGAAATGTTTGGATTCCGTGTACCAATTGTATCTGTTGTTATTGGAGAAGGTGGAAGTGGAGGAGCATTAGGAATTGGTGTAGCAGACTCAATTTTGATGTTTGAAAATAGTGTGTATTCTGTTATTTCCCCAGAGGGATGTGCCTCAATCCTTTTTAATGATTCAACAAAAGCTGCAGAAGCTGCAAAAAGTCTAAGAATGGATGCTATCAGCCTAAAAAGTCTTGGAATAATAGATGAAATCATAAAAGAGCCTTTGGGCGGAGCACACAGAAACTTTGAAGAAACAGCACAAAATTTAAAAGAAATGGTTGTAAAGGAATTTAAGCGGATAGACAAATTTTCATTAAGGGAATTGCTAAAAAGAAGGTATGATAAATATAGAAAAATTGGTGAATTTTTTGAAGAATAAAAATTTAAAATAATTATTTTGGGTTATCATAAGTGATTGATAATCCTTTTTTATTTAATCAATTTAGAATGATATACTATTTTCTAATAGGATTTAGTATT
>NZ_CALHQO010000043.1:0-2148 GCF_938036635.1 uncultured Leptotrichia sp. | reverse complement strand
GGGAAAGCTCGAAAAATTGGCAATTTGGCTGGAAGGAATTGACAAAAATTATAAGCCTGATAAAAAGATGGTGCTTGTTATGGCAGCTGATAATGGAGTAGAACGGGAAAAGGTAAGTAAATCTAAAAGAGTGATAACACAATATGTTGTGGAAGCGATGTTAAATGGAAAATCGTCGATTAATGCTCTTGGGATGGTTTACAATGCAGATATTAGAGTAGTAGATTTGGGAATTGATGAAAGTTCAGATATTAAAAATGAGATAAATCTTTCAGGAATCATTGAAAAAAAAATTACAAAGTCTGGCACTAATAATATTGCTAAAGAAGCTGCAATGACTTATGAGCAGGCTGTGAAAGCGATTGAAACTGGAATTGAGATGGTTGATGAATTTGTGAAGGATGGATATAATTTGTTTGCGACGGGAGAAATGGGGATTGGGAACACTACGACTAGCAGTGCGGTTTTGAAGGTTCTTACGGATTTACCGATAGATGAGATTGTTGGTTATGGGAGCGGAATTGATGATAAAACTTTGGAGCATAAGAAGAATGTCGTTAAAAAAGCAGTTGAAGTAAATGGATTGTCAAAATTTTTTGAAGAAAATATAAATGTAACAGGAAAAAAAGAAAAATTTGAAAAAAATAAAATAATAGATGTACTGGCAAAAGTTGGGGGACTTGATATTGCTGGAATGGTGGGAACTTATCTAGGATGTGCAAAAAAGCGTGTACCTGTTGTAATAGATGGTTTTATTTCAGCAATTTCTGCTCTTGTTGCTTATAAAATTTGTCCAAACTGCAGGGATTTTATGATTGCTTCTCACTTAAGCGAAGAGCCTGGAATGAAGTATATTATGAAGGAACTGGATTTAGAGCCAATGCTCTTTATGAATATGAAATTGGGGGAAGGTACTGGGGCTGTTATGATGTTTACAGTGATTGAGGGAGCTTGTAATATTACTGAAGTTGTAAGAAAATATCCTGATGTATAAAAAAATACATTATTTGGAATATTTAAATTTTTAAATGTATCTAGTATTATTGTCATAAATAAAATATTTAAATGTTTTAACTGTCTTTCAAAATTGAAGGACAGTTTTTTTATATGGAAAATAAATTTCATAAATCTTAGGATAGTTTATTTTATAATAAAAAAATAAAAATAAATTTTTCCGATTTATTTGTCTTTAAAAAAGTTAATTCTTAAAAATTGCTGAATTTAAGCATATTATATGTAAAATTTTGATTTTTTTAATAATTGTGATACAATAAACGAAGAGATTTTTAATTAAACAAAAACAAAGAACTAATGAAAAAGGTAGGTGTAGAAATGAAAAAACTATTAGTTTTTGTGATAATTATGACCAGCTTGATTTTTGGAGTGCAGGGATTTTCACAAATGAATTCTAAGGAATTTGAAAAAGTGATAGAGAAAGTATCGGAAGAATATGATAAAGGGAATAGACAGAAGGCAATATCAATGTTAAAAGAAGATATACAAAAAAATCCAACTAATGTTGTATTAAAAGCTGTATTGGGAATGTTGTATGATGACATGGGCAAAAAGAATGAAAGTGAAAAAGAATTAAATGAAGCGATAGAGATGCAGAAAAAATATCCTTTTATAGCAGATGATGGGAAGAAATATGATATAAGGCTATTAACAGGGATAGTTTATATGGGAATGGAAGAATACGAAAAAGCATTAAAGTGGCTTAGCAAAATCGATAATAAAAATTTTGAAAGCATAGATGAGATAAATTATATAATGGGTTCTTTAAATTATAAATTGAAAAATCCAGAAGAAGCAAAGAAATATTTTTTGAAATATTATAATAAAGATGCAGAAGGAGATTCAGAAAATATTTTGGGAATGATTTATTATGATGAAGGAAATCAGAAAGAAGCCCTGAAATGGTATTTGAAAGCGATTGAGAAAAATAATTTAAATGCGAAAATAAATTTAGGAGTATTTTATGCTGAATTAGAAGATAATACAAAAGCATTAGAATGGCTTAAAAAAGCACTGGGAGAGGCTAAAAAAATAAAAGATACAGAAATGATAAAAGATATACAGGAATCTATCAGAGAGATTGAAAGCAATAATTAATTTTATTATTTTTAATTAATTTTTTACGTAAAAAGT
>NZ_CALHQO010000042.1:0-1208 GCF_938036635.1 uncultured Leptotrichia sp. | reverse complement strand
AAAATATTTTACTGAAATAATTTTAAAGTATGATTTTAAAACAATGTATAAATTTTAAGTTTATCAAATAGTATACAGTAAAGCTTGATAATTATTTATTATAATTAATGCCTCTTATTTGTTTCTGTGTCATTACTGTTATTTTTTGTGTTAGTTTCATTTTTTAAATCTTTATCATTTATTTCTATAACTTCTACGTTTTTAGGACCATTTTTTGTTTCAAGTTTAAGTGTATTTTCTTTTTTCTTTCTTCTTTCAAGCTCTTTTTTGGCACCAATTGTGTCAATTTGAAATACACTCGCAGGATTTTCGCTTAATTGCTTTTCTAATTCATCTGTTCTATTCTTCAATTCAGCTTTTTTTCTTTCATTTTCAATTTCCCTAATATTTTTTATTTTTATATCATAAAAAACATTTTCTAGATTGTTATTATTTCCAACAATTTTTTCAAATTCATCTAATTCTTTATCCTCAAGTGAAATTTTTTCATTATTTGGGTAACGTGAGAATACTTTTGTAGTACCGTTGTTATATCTTACAACCATGTATCTATAATTTTTATCAAAAAATACAATTTCATTTTTTGTATTTTTAAAATATTTCTTTTCAATATTCAAATATACATTCCCCTTTTTTTCATTAATCCATCCTCTATATCTTTCTTCACTCCATTTGTCAGTTTTAGGATCAAAATAACTTTTAATAATAGCGTATCCATTTTCTTGCTGTAAAAAATCATATCTTACATTTTTTAATTCTTTTTCTGCATTATCATCCGTTTTTATCAGATACCATACACCATAACTTTTTGAAATTTGAAATTTTATAATTGGATTAACTTTTTCATCTATTTTTCTAATAATCCGTTCAAATTTATTGACTTTTTCCATTTTTTTCTGTTTTACTTCTTCTTCATCCTCTATCTGATCTAAATATATCAGATTCCCATCTTCATTATTCTCTTCTATATCGCTATTTTCATCTTCAAAATCATTAATATTGTTTTTGTTAATGATAATATCAACTTTTACAGCCTCATCTTCAAGTTTATTTTTACTCACAGAACTTTTATTCTCGTTAGCAAAAGTTAACAATGAGAATATCCAAAAACAAGTGGCAATATAAAGTCTCATTTTTTCATATTGATTATATTTTTTTTTATCCAAAGCATTCACCTTTTTTCATTTCTAAAATTATAATAGTCAAAA
>NZ_CALHQO010000041.1:0-6044 GCF_938036635.1 uncultured Leptotrichia sp. | reverse complement strand
TAATATTGTAAAAATAATTATAAAAAATCATAATTTTTTCACATTTATACAAACTATTATAATAAATATAAAGCCATTTGTCAAGGCTTTAATCTATTTTTTACATTTATTCACAAGATTTCTTATTATTTTTTCTAACTTTTATTAAATTTCTGTTACTTTAATTTTTCAAAAATTTATTTTTGATTCTCTTCAGATAATGTATTAACTTTTTCTTGCTTATTTTTTTCAATAATAATTTGATATTTTTTTTCAGTATCGAATTCAATATTTTTTATCTTTTCAGAAATTTCATCTGTCATTGTTTCATTCCCAACAACTAAAACAACAAAGTTCTCATTATTATTTGCATCTATCAATTTCCCAATTTTAACTTCACTAATATTATTTGAAAAATTTTTATATAAAATATTTTCAACAGTTTTTAAATCATTTTCCAAAATTTCTTGATTTTTATTTTCAATCGGTAATGAAACATCTTCAGCATTTTCTTTTATTTTTTCTTCGTTCAGATATTTTGATAAGTCCTGTGCTGTTAAATACTTTTCATTGGATAACTGCTGTATTTTTAATTTATAGTTTTTCAATTTATATTTTTCCAGTTTTTTTTCTAATTTCTCAATATCCTGTTTTTTAAAGGCATCTCCTACAATTTTTAAAGTAACAGTTTTATCTTTTTTATTAATAGAATTATCAAAAACATAATGATTTTTTAATTCCCCTGAAATAAATTTTTTTAATGAATTTTCTCTCGCTGTATCTTGAACTAAAGTTGTTGCTGTATATATACTTGGAATAATTATGATTAAACTTCCTATATAAAATATTATTTGTTTTTTTATTGAAATTTTATTTCTTGCTTCAAAAATATTTCCAGAATAAACTATCAAACCAACTAATGTTGCTATCATTATAAAAAATACATTTATTATAAACAAATATCCTGCTCCAAGAAAAATTTTCGGATTCCCATGAGCAATCCCAAATCCTACTACACACAAAGGAGGCATTAATGCTGTTGCAATAGCTACTCCAGGAACTACATTTCCACCATCTTCTTCAGTTTTTGCAATTACTCCTGCAGTTCCACCAAAAATTGCGATTAAAACATCCCATAAAGTAGGATAAGTTCTTGCTAGTATCTGTGGTGTTGCATCATTTATAGGGCTTACTAAAAAATAAAAAGTGGAACTTACTACACTTATTAATATAAAAATTCCCAATCTAAAAAGTGATACATAAACTCTTTTTAAATTTCCATTTGATAATCCCAATCCTAGCGACTGAATTGGCGACATTAGTGGCGAAATCAACATTGCTCCAATAATTACTGCAACAGAATTTGTATTTAATCCTACTGAAGCTATAATCATTGCACAAACCAGAATAAACATTGTTTCCTTTGTAAAATCAGAATCTTCAATAATATTTCTTTTTAAAATCTTGTATTTCTCATGTTTTATTTTTTCTATCATTTTACTATATCTCCTTTATATTTTTATAAATTAGTAACTTATTTAATTTCTATTTCAAAAAATTTAATCATCTTCATAAACAGGCTCAATATGAATCAAAAGTCTTTTTATATTTTTATATTTGTGTTTAATTTTTTTTGAAATTTTATTTGTAATATCATGTGCTTCTTCAATCGTCTTATTTTTATCCATTCGTACATCTACAAACATATAAATGTCTTTTCCAGAAGTAGTCATGCGAAAATCGTGCGCATTTTCAATTTCTTCAAATTGTAATATTTCTGAACGAATTTTTTCAATCAGGGCATCATCTTGTGAATCCAGCAATATCAAAGAATTTTCCTTTATCAGTTCATAACCGCTCTTTATAATATAAAGTGATACAATAAATCCTACCACTGTATCAAATACAGGATGAATCTTTGATAGAGTAAGCCCAATCAAAACAGAAGTTGATATTACAATATCTGTCTTGTAATCTTCAAGAAGTGAATTTATCAAAGCATTATTATATTTTTTTGCTTTTTTTTGCATAAAAACCAATTGAAAAATTTTTATCAGTATTGCTAGAACGGTTATAATTATTGGAATAAATGTGGTATTTACATTATTTTCGCTGTTAAAGGAAATTAATTTTGAAAAATTATCTTTTATAAGCTCAAAAGCTGTTATCATTATAAATGTACCAATTATTACACTAAAAACAGACTCTATCTTTCCATGCCCAAATGGATGCTCCTTATCTTCAGGATTGCTTCCAACCTTTAATCCCACTATAACCAATACATTGGTAATCAAGTCAGAAAGTGAATTTAATCCATCAGAAAGCAACGACATACTGTAAAAAATTTTTCCAGCTATAATTTTTAATAAAGCCAAAACAATATTTATACAAATAGCAAACTTGGAAATAAATAACATATTTTTTTTCTGTCTTTTAGTTTCTGCCAGATTATTCAATATATATCCATCTTCTGTTTTTACAAATCGCTGTTTTTCAAGAAAATTGTTCATTTTTTTATGATTAGTCATGATTAGTGAGTCAAAATTTTTATTTGTAAGCCAATTAATTATATATTTTAAAAAAAATGTTCCATATCCGTTATTTCTCAATTTTGGCAAAATAAATATTTTTTTGAGTTCTGCGATATCATTCAAAGCTATAATTGCATAACCATACAATTCTTCATCGTTATATAAAAAAAATATATCCTCCTTTTCCTTGTCAAAAGAAAATTTCTGATCTATCTCTAATAAATCTATTAAAACTTTACTGATAGTCTCATTTTTATCCCATTCGACTACCTTCATTATGAAACCTCCATTCATAGCAAAAGAAACTATAACTTAAAAGAACTTTTATTAAAACACTCTCAACTTTTTAAAATTAAGCTAAATAAATCTAATTTTAAAATATTATTGTAATTACCTAAATACAAATAAAAAGTCATACATCAAATTCTCGAAAATATTTTACCGTCTGTTTCTTAATCCAAAAGCTCAAAAACAGCTACCCTATAAACCTAGAGAAACTAACTTAGTGCTGCTTCGTTCCCGACCTGACACGTTTCGCTAACTCTCTACAATACAGGACTATTTTCTCAACACTTTTGAAATAAGGCGTTGACACTAAAACTTTCCTCAAATTTGACATCACCTCTACTAAAGCGGGTTGTAGATACAGGGCACCGCTAACTCCCCGGCTAGTATGACTAAATCAGTATATCATTTTTCTTAAATATTGTCAATGTTATAAAATTTCTTTTTAAGTTTGTACAAATAACTTCCCATTTTTTATAAACATATTTTTTACCTTAATTTTTTTCTTACCGTCTGGCTCATATTTATAAACCGGGTTTGTTTCTAAATAATTTGCTATTAATGACTTCATTGATCTTGCGACAGGCGTCGAAACCATATCTTTCCCATTTTTATCCAGTATTTTCTCCACTTGCATATCCACTAGATAAAGTTGGCTTGTTTTTTCATCAAACTTGATTTCGCTATTTATTTCAATAACTCCTTCTGACCTATCTGCCAAAAGTGAGGCATCGTAATCTGTCACAACATAAATTCTGTTATCCTTAAATGAAATCTTAGGATTTTTTACAGTAATTTTCCCTACCAAAAAATTTTTTGTAATTGGAAATTTTTCCTTAGCCTTTGATTCAATTATTGAATTTGGCACACGAAGCGTCTTATTTTCCAAAAAATCGCAGGAAATTACTCCAAACATCATTATCAACATTAATAATGCCGTTTTTAAAAATGAATTTTTACTTTTCATAACCAATCTTTTTCTCCTTTTCTTTGTTACAATTTACTTGAACTTATAGTAAAACTAGTTTAAAACAGAACTCAAAAGTTACAACTATTTTACCCAAACCTTAAATTATATAATTTCTAGCAGTTCAATTTTAAATAGGTTCGAGTATATTATCAAATTTTGTTTCTGACTTTTTAAAAAGTATTAATATTCATATTTTTTATCATAACCTCTAGGTGTAACCATTTTTCCTTTTTTAACAAATGTATTTGAATTTCCGATTAATACAATTGTAAGCATATTTATTTCAGAATCAAGCATTTTTTCAAGTGTTGTGATTTCATGCTCTTCAGTTTCACGTCCTGCATTTCTTACGATTGCAACTGGCGTGTCTTTTGATTTGTGTTTTAGCATAATTTGCTGTGCTTCAACAATTTGTGTTGTTCTTCCTTTACTTTTTGGATTGTATAAGCTTACGATGAAATCACCTTGTGCAGCTAATTCTAGACGTTTTTTTATTAGTTCCCAGTCTGTTAGAAGGTTGCTTAGGCTGATTGTTACATAATCGTGCATAATTGGAGCTCCTACGATTGCGGCTGCAGCATTTGTTGCTGTAACTCCTGCGATTACTTCGATTTCCACATCGTCATTTTCTCCAATTACTTCATACATTATTCCAGCCATACCGTATACTCCAGCATCTCCACTGCTAATCAAAGCAACATTTTTACCAGATTTTGCAAGTTCCAAAACTTCAATACATCTGTCAACTTCTTTCATCATACTTGAACTTTTTATTTCCGTATTTGGAAAATATTCCTCAATTAAGTCAGTATAAGTTTTGTAACCTACAATAATATCACTTTTTTCCATTGCTTCATAAGCCTTGAAAGTCATGTCTGCCTTTTTTCCAGGCCCAATTCCTACTACATAAATTTTTCCATTTTTGTTCATTTTTTTTAAATCCTCCTAAATTTTATTATCTAATTAATTAAAAAATTAATTTACAATTTTATTATATATTTTCAATGCTTCAAGATCTCTTATTTTTTCCTAAAAAAATAAGTTCACAATTTAATCTAATACATCCAAATATCCAATTGAAAATCTTTTTCTCCTTGTCTATTCTTGTATTCTTATTTCAATATAGTCAAATTTTTTTAATTAACAATTTGTTTTATTTGTTCATCATATGAAAGTGATTCAAATTTTTTTCTTTTATCTTCTAAATGAATATCGCTTTTAATAGTTTCATCTTTTTCAGAATTTTCCATAATCCTTTTAAACATTTCAGTATCTTGAAGTTTTTTTGTCAATTTTTCAAGTTTTGTAATTTCTTTTTCTGACATTTCTCCAAAAAACCCTTTCAAAGCCATTGTCATCTGAATTGTCATAACAGTCATCATTTCCTTATTTTTATTATATTCTGCTACTTCCTTAGAAATCTTTTTATTCGCAATTTTATTTATAAAATCATTGACCATTTCTTCAGTATCACCTGCTACTGCTTTTAGAATACCGCCAACCATAAAAAAAGTTAATTGATCAGAATAGGCTTCTTCATCAGAAATTCTATATTTTTCTAGCAAATTTTTATTATCAAGTATTTTATCAATTTCATCCATTTTTTGCGTTATTTCATCTATTTTCTGTTTCATTAACTTAG
Organism: uncultured Leptotrichia sp.; assembly: GCF_938036635.1. Taxonomy (NCBI): domain Bacteria; kingdom Fusobacteriati; phylum Fusobacteriota; class Fusobacteriia; order Fusobacteriales; family Leptotrichiaceae; genus Leptotrichia; species uncultured Leptotrichia sp. The sequence continues at coordinate 637 of NZ_CALHQO010000041.1, read as the reverse complement.
GATTTGCATCTTCTTTTATATTTTCCGTTTCTTTTGATATATATTCAAAAAAATCTATTGTTTTCAAATAATACTGATTGTCGCTAATCTTTTTAACTTTTTCAAAATACTCATTTTTTTTATCTTTGTTTTCAGAAAAATTCCAAAAATCCATTCCCAAAACAAAATTTTTTCTATCTTCAGGAATATTCATTTTCAAATATTCTGAAATATATTTTTTCTTCTGAGAATCATTTGGTATTCCAGTCACAAAATATGATTCTATCAATCTTTCCAAGGCAACATAATTTCTTTTATCTTTCTGATAAAGTTTTTCCCATTCATCCTTACTTTCAGTTGTGCTTTTCCCATCTTCATTTTCTTCTACAAATCCTTCTCCAAATTTCTTATCTAATTTTACAGTTTCATCAATTATTTCTTGTTTCACACCAACTTTCGATAAATCCTGCTGGATTTTTTCCTTCATTGTTAAGGCGGTTAAATTTAGGTTTATTAAAAAAAGGACTATGATTAGAAATATTTTTTTCATGTTATTTTCCTTGTATAATATAGTTACATTATACAAGCTCCTTTCTTTATACTCAAAAAATTGTATTGAATAAAGATATAACAACATAAAGTATATTGTTAAGACAAC
>NZ_CALHQO010000040.1:0-8849 GCF_938036635.1 uncultured Leptotrichia sp. | reverse complement strand
CTGTTTTTTGAACTTTACCTACTTTTGATTTATTTCTTGTAACTGACATTCCTAAACTTGCTACGATTAACATAGCTATTCCTATTTTTTTTAACATTTTTATCACTCGCTTTTATTTTTTATATTTATCATAATTTTTCAAACTATTATTTAATTTTCCAGCACTATAAAGAGAAACATTTATAAATGTATGGTCTACTGCTCTATATATTTCAATGAATATATTACTTGACTATCTCATTTGTTTCTTTGTACAATTTATTTTGAGTCATCAATTAACCATTTTCCATTTTGTTTTACAAGTTTTAATGTTATCTCTGTTCCACCTTGATGACCTTTTCTACCATCAACAACAAAATCTTCTTCGTATTTATCTTTTAAATAAACTGTTTTAGACTTAGAATCATATTTTTTCAATTGAAATCCACTTTCTTCTCTTATATCCATTATTCCTGATCCTAATAAAGGGTCATAGTCATAATCAATATCATCATTTTCTTTTAAAAATTTCTCATCAGCAGGAGATAATTTTCCTTCAAGTGATTTTTGACTTAATTCTATATATTTTTCTCTTCTTCGGTATTCTTTTCTGAATTTTTCTGTAATTGGAGCTTTTGCAAGCCATTTATCAAGCTCATCAGGATCTCTAATTTCTATATATTCATTCATAAAGTTTATTGCTGTATTTATCGCTTCTTTATCCTCACTACTTAATTTTGTATTTACCTGATTACTTTCTTTAACTGTTTTTTGAACTTTACCTACTTTTGATTTATTTCTTGTAACCGCCATTCCTAAACTTGCTACTATTAACATAGCTATTCCTACTTTTTTTAACATTTTTACCACTCGCTTTCATTTTTTATATTTATTCATAATTTTTCAAACTATTGTTTAATTTTCCAGCACTATAAAGAGCAACATTTATAAATGTATGGTCTACTACTCTATATATTTCGATTATTTTTTTTGAATTATATAATAATAAAGCTCCTTTACGCTCTTTTATATTCATTTTTTCTTTAGAAATCTTATTTATATTTTTTTTATAAGCTTCAATTATTTTTGCATGTTCTTCATCTGTTGTTACTGAATCAAAGATTGTCGAATACAACTTATTTTCAGAAAAAGCAAAACTGTTAAATTGTCTTTTTACACCTAACGGATCCTCTACATTTGCATAATAATAAACAGCATAACTACCATTATCGTGTGAATTTGACAATGGTTCACTTTTCACAATATTTCTCAATTCTTTTGGAGAAATTTCAAAATTAATTTTATTCGTAACTTTTTCTCCAAATACTGTTGCTGATAATAATAACATCATAAATAATAAGATTTTTTTCATAATTAGTTCTCCTTTATTTTTTTTAAATTATTTTATTTTTGATTCATCAATTAACCATTTTCCATTTTGTTTTACAAGTTTTAATATTATTTCTGTTCCACCTTGATAATTTTTTCTACCATCAATAACAAATTCTTCCTCATACTTATCTTTTAAATGAACTGTTTTAGATTTGGGATCATATTCTTTCAGTAGAAATTCACTTTCCTGTACTAAATCTCCTATTCCTAATCCAAATAAAGGATCATATTGATAATAAGAATAGATATCACTATTTTCTTTTAAAAATTTCTTTTCAGCAGGAGTTAATTTTTCTTTAGGTGATTCACTTGTTACTGCATACAATTCTTTTTCCTTTAAATCTATATATTTTTCTTTTCTAAAATATTCCTTTCTAAATTTTTCTGTAATTGGAGCTTTTGCAAACCATTTATCGAACTCATCAGGGTTTTTTAATTTTATATATTCATTTGCAAAGTTTATTGCTATATTTATTATTTCCTTATCTTCATTGCTTAAGTTTTTATTTACCTGATTACTTTCTTTAAATGTTTTATGAAATTTAATTGGTTTTGATTCATTTGTTGTAGCTGCAATTCCTAAACTTGCTATAACTAACATTGCTATTCCTATTTTTTTTAGCATTTTTTATCCCTTGCTTTCATTTATATTTTTTTAAATATTAATTTTATAATTAACCTGCTGGATAATATTCCAATACATTCTTTATATTACCATTTTTATCAGTAATTACAACCTTTTTAGATTTTTCATCAAATCCAAAGTACAATTTAGGATGTTTTTTCCCATCTTGACCAATATAGTTGTCTATATAATAAATTCCTTTTACAGCTGTTTTTCTTATTTTATAATATGAAACATAAGCTTCAGAATTTTCATCAAGACTTTCTTTAATGGTAAAACCATTTAAATTTTTGATATTATTAAAATCTGATACTAACGGAAGACCATTTTCAGGTTTTTCATCATAATATGATGATAGATAAAAGTCATTATTTTTAGCAGATTCTAATTTTCCTATTTTAAAACTATATGCGTTATATACACCCTCTACACCATCTTTTTTATCCAACCAGCTAAAATTCATTATGCTGATTTCCTGTTCGGGAACTTTATTTTCTTTTTCAATTTTCTCCCAGCTTTTTCCTGTTGTAGTAATTTTTGCTGCAAATGCCATTGCACTTAACACAAGCAATCCTGTTAAAACTAATTTTTTCATAAAAATCATCTCTCCTTTAAGTTTTCATCAACTATATTTTCTGCATCACTAATCTATAGACAGATAATCACCTTCCCATTCAATTCCTTTTTCCTTTGCATATTCAAAACTGTCTGTTTTAAGTTTGCCAGTTTTTTTATTTACAGTGTAACTGAACATACGAGGTTCAACTCTAGGATCTCCTCCACATTTTTCGTTATCACTACGTACATCAACCTGAAAATCTTCCGCAGTTTCATCAATGTAAAATTTCATACACTTTGTTCCCGATTTACCACCAAGGTTATGCTTAATTATAGATTTTTTCACAGTTTTTAATGCTTCTTCCTCATTTTTTACAGGCGCAGCAGTTAAAAAACTAGCACATAATAGCAAAAGAATAAAAGTTTCAATCTTTCTATTAAAAAACTTTTTCATAATAATCATCTCTCCTTTAAGTTTTAATTTTATAATTTTTTATTAAACTAATACATAATTCGGCCTGGAATATATTGGCTTACGCTGTTATCCTTTTTTTCAATTAATTCTTTAAGTTTTTCAAAATCACTATTAAAGGCAGTATTTTTTATATCTGCTATATCTATTTTACTCAGAGTTTTTAATGCTTCTCCAAATTTTCCTAAACGACGTTCAGCTTCAGCTTTCAAAAATACAGCTTCAAGATAATCATTTCTTTTAATATTTTTCATTTCCATGTTAATATTCTCTTTAAATGATTTATAGGTCATCTTTTCTAATTTGTCAGCATAACTTAGAGCTTTTTTCAAATCAGCTTCTGTTGATAAATTATTTTTATCATAAACTTCGCCAATAATTCCTCCATGTTCATCCAGATAATGTAAAATAATCAACTTCCAATGTTTTGGCTGTGCTTTAAGAAATACTTCATCTATAGCTTTTTTATTACCTAAAGAACTATACAATTCTGCTTGCCTTAAAAGCTCCTGTCCCGAATACTGTCCATTATTTTTTCTAATTACTGCCTGTAAATAATTCAATGCCTTTTCCCTAAAAATTTTCTTTGCTTTCTCATCAATACCGCTTTCATTATAATATTTATAACTATAACTACTTTCAGCCTTCTGCAAACTGGAAACACTATAATAAAAATCAGCTATCTTTTCTAAATAAATATTCTTATCCTGCTTTTCTATAAGAGCGTTTGCTTTATCATATTCCCTGTTACTGATATACAAGTAAGCTAAACTCGATGGAAAATCATCTTTTTTTCCTGAAGTTAAAGATTTTTCAAGATAATCTATCCCTTTTATCAGACTCTCCTTTAAAGTATCATTATTCTGAACATTTCTATTAATGTGTTCAATATATGATTTATAATATGCTTCCCCTATTTCTTTATCTGAAAATCCTCCTGCCATTTCATAAAATCTCCCTAAATAATACTCTTTAGGAGAATTTTGAGGAATAGCTTTATATTCTTTTGAACTTATTATCTTTTCATATTTCTTCAATTCCTCTTTTGTAAAATTTTCTTTAAACATTACAAATTTATTTTCTGGACATTGCTGCGGCAAACTTATACCAGCTCTAAATTTTTCATTTCCTATTGGACAAGTATACTCTTTAGTTACTATTCTTATGGAAAAAGAATTTGAAGCACACATTAGCAATCCTGCTGTAATTAGTGCAGATAAATTTCTTTTTTTCCTTTTCATATCAACTCCTTTCCCTTTGATAAATATATTTTATCAAATGAACCTTAAAATTAACTGAAAATTTTTAAGAAATTTACAATATAATGAAAAACTATAAATGAAAAAACTTCTAATATTAATACCTAATTGGTTCTGGAATATATTGTCCTACACTAATGTCTTTCTTATTTATTCTTTCTTTAAGAATTTTAAAATCATAATCATAAAGCGTATCTTTAACATCTGCTAAATTTATTTTACTTAAAGTTTTTGATGCTTCTTCAAATTTTCCTAAACGACGTTCAGCTTCAGCTTTTAAAATTATAGATAAATTATATTGAATTTTATCAGCATTATTAGTTTTAGAAATCATTTTTGCTAATTTGTCAGCATAGCTCAATGCTTTTTTCAAATTATCTTCTGTCGCTAATTTTTTTTCATCATAGACATCACCAATACTTTCTATAGGCTCGTCTAAATAATATGACACAATCCAGTATTCTGATGGTGCTTTAGAAAATACCTCGTCAATTGCCTTTTCATTTCCTAAAGATTTGTATAAATCTACCAGTCTGAAAAGTTCTTCCTCTGAATAACGTCCTTTATTTTTCTTAATTACATCCTGTAAGTAATACAACGCTTTTTCTCTAAATTCTTTTTTTGTTTTTTTATCAATACTTTCCTTATTAAAATCCATATAATCATAACCATAATAGTCTATTTGAGATTTTTCTATATCAGAGAGAGTGTAATAAAAATTTGCTATTCTTTCCAAATGAACATTCTTATCCTGTTTTTCCACTAAGGCATTTGCTTTATCAAATTCTTTGTTACTAATATATAAATAAGCTAACTTCCAAGGAAAGTCGTTTTTATTTTCCGTAGGCAAAGATTTTTCAAGATAACTTATCCCTTTTGCCAAACTTTCCTTTAAAGTATTAGCATTTTCAAAATTCTCATTAATTTGTGCTATATATGCTTTGTAATACGTTTCGCCTATTTCCTTGTCTGAAAATCCTCCTGCCATTTCATAAAATCTCCCTAAATAATATTCTTTAGGCAAATTTTGAGGAATAGCTTTATATTCTTTTGAATTTATTATTTTTTCATATTTTTTCAATTCTTCTTTTGTAAATTCATTCTTGAACATTACAAATTTATTAGTCGGACATTGTGGCGGATAATCAAAACTACTAAACTTTTCTTTTCCTATCGGACAAGTATAATCTTCTTTTATTGCTGGCATAGAAAATCCATTTGCAGCATAAAGTGTTAATCCTGTCATAACTAATACAGATAATTTTCTTGATTTCTTTTTCATAGTTCTCCTACTTTCTTATCATAACAATACTGTTTTAAAATTTGTATCAAAAGCTATGATATATTTAAATTTAAAAAGATTCAAGTGTATTTTAGCAAATTAACCTTAAATTTAACTGAAAATTTTTACTTTTTTAGATTCTATTTTTTTAATTTCCATTTTAAAATTTGACCTGTTGATAAATTAATTTTAAAATCATATTCTATATAATTGGCTTTTATTGTACCCTTATAGATTGATTTTTCAGCATTTACAAGAATAATTTCTTCAAATGAAGCATAATTCAGATCATCATAAACATTTTTCTTCAATTGCTCTAAAATGATATTTTCTACATTTTTTTCTTTCCTACTAAAGTTGTATTTAGCTCTATCATAACTTTCTTCCTCAGTTCTTCTTTTACTATATTCCATCATACTTTGCATATCAGCATATCCATCACGTTCAGTCTTTTGTTCTATTGGTGATGGTGACGGTGCTACTGCTGGTGCATTTTTCGCTTGGAATGTATCTTTTCCAACGCCCCAACGAGAATCAGATATAAGTCTTTCAGTAGAACTATATGTGATTACTTTTCCTGTATTTGCATCAACATTATATCTATATCTTTTATTTTTATAAAAACATATACTTCTGATGCTAATCCACTAATTGCATAAACATATTTTTTATTTTCTTTTTCTAAAATAAGTTTTGTCAACTTTGCATTATTTGAATGTATTTTAGAATGTTCAAAAACAATTTTTTTAGCTCTTTCCAAATTTATTTTGACTCTATTGTTTCTTATTGTTACAGTTGTTATTTCTGCAGAATACAAATTTATGTCAGCTGAAGCAGACAACACTGCTAAAATTAAAAATGGTGTCATTCTTTTTTCTAGTATTTTCATTTTTTTCCCTTTCTATAAATAAAAATATATTAATCAAAATAACCTACTTAATTAGATTACAAAATTTTTTCAGGTAAGTAAAAAGTAAAAACAGTTCCTTTCCCTAATTCACTTTCTACCATAATTGTCCCTTTATGCTCTTCAATTATCCATTTTACAATAGAAAGCCCAAGTCCTGAATTATCAGTGGAACGGGAAGATTCAACCTGATAAAAACGATTCCAGATTTTATTAATATGTTCACTTGAAATTCCTATTCCATCATCAATAATTTGACATTTTATTTTTGATTTTTGTACATCAGTATTTTCAGATTCATTTTCTATTTTATTTAAAGTTATTTTTATTGTTCCATTTTCATTTCCATAAGTAATCGCATTTGAAATAAGATTTATAAAAACTCGTGTAAGCATATCTTTATCAACATCTGCAAAAATATCATTTTTCTCATCGTAAATAATTTTAATATTTTTTTCTTTAGCGTAATTACTTTCAACTTCAATAACTAACTGAATAATTTCATTCAAATTCTCATTCTTGATATTAAGTTTTTGATTTTTTTTATCCATTCTGGCAAGCATAAGCAATTCAGAGATTAAACTTGACATCTTTTTGGATTTTTCTAAAATATTTTTTAATATATCTTTTGATTCTTCATTTAAGTTCAAATATTTCAAACTATATTCACTTTGCATACGAATTGCTGAAAGTGGAGTCCTTAATTCATGAGCAACATCCGATGTAAACTGAGCTTCTCTATCAAATGCCTCCTGCAAACGATTAAACATCTGGTCAAAAGTTTCTGCTAAATCATAAATTTCTCTTTCCCCATTTTTCAAATTAATCCTTTGAGATAAATCATCTCCCTTTGAAATCTTATTAACTGTTTTAACTATTTGCTCAATTGGACTAAAGGATTTTTTTGTTATAAATTTTCCACTTAAAACTGAAACAAATATTAAAAACGGAAATATAACAATGAATATCAAGATAATAAGTTCTATATTTTTTTCAAGGCTAGAAAAAGGTGTAATTCCTCTAATCAATATTTCCCCATACCCATCAAGATTTTTTCTTATATCATAAACATACCATTTCGAATTTGATTTTTCCTGCTTTATTATTTTTAACTTATTACTTTCAGCAGAATTTTTTGAAACTTCTAAATCAATATTTGTATTTCCATATATAAAGTCATAATTTTTATCATAAATCGAAATAAAAATATCATTAGTTATAACGCTAAGATTATTGTCAATCATTAATTCACCATCTTCAAACTCAATATTCTGGTTTATTTTTTCTACTGTTGTTTTAAGCCTTTTATAAACCGAATTTTTTACTGCGATAGAACTTATATAAAACATTGTTCCTAAAAAACATAGTACAATTATAATTATCATGCTTGTATACCATAATGCAATTTTTGTTTTTATTGAAATTCTTTTTTTATTATTTATTTTATTAACAAAATTATTACTAGTATTTTTATTCATTTTCTTCCTTTAAGACATATCCTACACCTCTTATTGTATGAATCAATTTAGGCGTAAAATCTGTATCAATTTTTTTTCTCAATAGCCTTATATGTACTTCAATCACATTACTATTTCTTTCAGAGTCAAAATCATAAATATGCTGCTCAATTTTTTCTTTGGAAATAACTCTTTTTTTGTTTCTTATCATATATTCCAGCACTGAAAATTCTTTTGGAGATAATTTTATCTTCTTTTCATCCCTATATACAGTGTGTGTATTGCAGTCAACTGTAAGATTTGCTAATTTAAAAACATTTCCTACTGAATCAGATTTTATACTATTTTTTCTAAGAATTACACGAATACGTGCAAGCAATTCTTCAAAATCAAACGGCTTTACTAAATAATCATCAGCTCCATAATCCAGCCCTTTTACTCTATCCTGAACACTTTCTCTCGCAGTTAAAAATAAAACTGGTGTCTGTATACCTTTATTCCGTATTCTCTTCAATACTTCAAACCCATCAAGTTTAGGCAACATTATATCTAATATCAGCACGTCATATTCTGTAGAAAAAATATAATCTAACGCTTCTTCTCCATCAAAACAGCTGTCAACACTGTAATTTTCCTTTTTTAATGTTCTAGATATAATATCGTTTATCATTCTCTCATCTTCTACAATTAAAATTCTCATCTTCTAAATCCTTATTCTTGTTATTTTATTTCTATTTAATTTCTTGTATATACTCAAATCCGTTTAATATCATTCTATTAAATTAAATCACTTCTAATTTCAATTTTAAAGTAATTCTGTTATGTATTCCTTTTCAAATTCTTTTGAAGCATACTCCAACACCTTAAAGTTATTTACTCTTCTATACATTTTTTTCTGTGATTCCCTCAATTCTTCAA
>NZ_CALHQO010000039.1:0-9024 GCF_938036635.1 uncultured Leptotrichia sp. | reverse complement strand
ATGGAAACTCTTCATCGTCATCCATATCATCGTTATCATTTTCAAATGAATTATTTTGTACTGGTTTGCTATTGCTGTTATTATTGTTAAAAGTCTGCTGTTGTTGGTATCCTCCACCATTACCTGAATTTTCAATAAATTCAAAACTATTTACAACAACTCTTGTCATTCTTCTTTTTTCACCGTTTTGTTCGTAACTGCTTACATTTAATCTTCCTTGAACAAGAATTTTATTTCCTTTTCTAAAATATTCTGCAATAGTTTCTGCTGTTTTTTCCCAAACAGTACAATCAATAAATTCTGCTTCATCTTTTGTTTTTTGTACAGCTAATGTAAAATTGGCAAATGCTTTCCCTCCTGAAGTATATTTTAACTCAGGATCTCTTACCATTCTTCCCATCAGTATTACTACGTTCATAAATTTTCCCCCTATTTTAATATTTTTAACATTTAAAATAACAAAACCTCAAATTTTTATAAGTTTAACCCTCTTATAATAACGCTATTTTAAATTAGTCATTTTTAACAATCATGTATTTTAAAATTGATTCGTTAATGTTTAATTTTGATTCGATTTCAGTAAATTTAGTTCCATCTGCTTGGAATGTTGTTAAAACATAGTATCCATTTTCTTTTTTCTTAATTGGGTAAGCTAATTTTCTATCTCCCCAAATTTCTGTTTTAACTTCAGTTGCTCCAGCAGCTGTCAATGTTTTTTCTACAAATTCAACTCCAGCTTGTTTTTCTTCATCTGTCAATTGTGTAGACAAAATAAACATAATTTCGTAATTTCTCATTTTCTTTCTCCTTTCCTATGGCTTTTTAGCCCTACTTCTGTAAATAGAGCAGGTCTTATTATTATACCAAAAAAGTCCAATAAAATCAAGTCATTTTCAAAAATATCGAATATATTTAAATAACTTTAATCATACTAGACTATTTTTATTAATAATTACTCTTCAAAAAATGGTGGTAATACAAAATCAATATCATCTTCTTCTTTTTCATAATTATCTTCTTCTTGATAATCATTTTCTTCAAGATTTTCTTTAGTATCATTTTCTGTTTCTTCTTTTTCTTCAGATGGAGCAAACCTAATTGTATTTGAATTATCAGCTGTCAAAAATTCTTCTTCAAAGTCTGTTGCTACTAGTGATACACTTATTGTTCCTTCTAATTCAGGTTCCATAATATAACCCCACAACAAGTTAGCTTTGTCATGTCCAGCTTTTTCTGAAATTGTTTGTGCAACTTCTTGAATTTCTTGTAATCCAATATCTGGTCCTGCTGTAACGTTTATTAGAATTTTTCTTGCTCCTTCGATAGATTTTTCCAGTAATGGACTGTTTAATGCTTGAGCTGTTGCACTCTTAGCTTTTTCGTCGCCATTTGCTTCTCCAAATCCTAACATTGCAATTCCAGAATTTTGCATAATAGATTTTACATCTGCAAAATCCAAATTTACAATTCCTTGCTTTGTAATCAAGTCAGAAATACCCTTTATTCCCATTTTAAGAACTCCATTTGCTTCTTTAAAAGCATTCATTAATGAAATATTCATTCCAGGTATCTCAAATAATCTATCATTAGGAATAGCAATCAAAGTATCTACATTTTCTTGTAAATTATCAATACCTATTGCAGCGTTATTTTTCTTTAATGGTCCTTCAAATCCAAATGGTTTTGTTACAATAGCTACAGTTAAAATCCCCATTGCTTTTGCTACTTCAGCAATAATTGGAGAAGCTCCTGTTCCTGTTCCTCCACCCATTCCAGCTGTTATGAATAACATATCTGTACCTTCTAGCACTTCTTTTATTTTTTCTTCAGATTCTTTTGCGGCAATTCTACCTTTTTCAGGATCTGCTCCAGCACCCATTCCTTTCCCTAAAAGTACTTTTATAGGTGCTTTTGATCTGTCTAAATCTTGCTGATCTGTATTTATTGCTATAAAATCAACAGTTGTTATATTACTCTCAATCATATCATTTATTGCATTTCCACCTGCTCCACCTACTCCTACTACTTTCAGTTTCGCTGCATTACTAAAGTTATCCATTTTTTCTTTGCTACTTATGATTATTATAACTTATTTAAAGTAGCTTCTCCTTTCCTTTTTTTTACGATTTCACAACAATATCTATAAATCTCAAATCCATAGAGATTACTGGACGTTCTTTTCTTAGTCTTTCGTATAATTTGTATGCATCATTGTATTTTTTTTCTGTAACTAATGTATCTGTTATTATTCTTACATTATTAGTAAGAAGTATTTCATAATTTTTTTCAGATTGTCTTATCTCTGAAATCATAGCATAAAAATCTTTATTTTGTATTTTAGAAAGTATCGTTTTTATCTCTTTCAAACTTTCATCATTTGTGTAATTTATTACAGGGATATTTTTGGCTGGTTCTTCTAAAATATCACCATATATATTTAAATCTTTATCTGCTAAAAATGTTTCATCTCCTTTTTTCACATATACATAAGGTTCTCTCTCTTCTAAAGTGACCACAATTTTACTTGGAAAAAGTTTTTTTACTGATACTTTTTTTACTCTTACATCAGCTTTTATCCTCTTTTCAATCTCATCAGTATTTAAATATACAATATTTTTGCCTTTCATCTGTTCAAGTTGAGTTACGATATCTTGTTTTAGTAATTTAGATTGACCTTCTACCAAAACTTCCTGAACTTTGAAGTAGTCTGTATCAATAAATCTTTTACCAAAAAACATCATTCCTGCTAATAAACACAACAAAATCAATACATTAATCGACTTTTTCATATTAAAACTCCATTTTTTCTATTATTATACACTTTTTTTTGATTTTATTCAATATATTAACATAAATTTATTTTAATTTAATAGTAAAATTATTTATAATTAACTTTTTAAGACGATAATTTCTGTTTCTAATTTTACTCCAAATTTTTCAAAAACTACTTCCTTTACGTGTTCAATAACTGAAATTATATCATTAAATGTTGCATTTCCCAAGTTTGTAACAAAATTTGGATGTTTTGGCGAAATTTCCACATCTCCAACTCTATATCCCTTTAAACCAGCATCTGAAATTAATTTTGCCGCAAATGTACCTTCTGGATTTTTAAATGTACTTCCTAAATTTGGTAAATCTAATGGATGTTTTGTTTTTCTTTGCTCCCTTTTGTCCTGTGAGGCAGCCTTATCAAATCCAAAACCAAATTTAAACAAGGCAGAGATTACAATCCATTTATTTTCTTTTATTTCAGTGGTTCTATATTTAAAGTTCAAGTCCGTTGTCTTAATTTTTACAATTTCTCCATCATTTTTACAAACTTCCACTTCTTCAATGCAGTCAAAAATCTCTGTTCCATAAGCACCGCCATTCATATTTACAAGACCACCCACAGATCCTGGAATACCAGTAATATTTTCTAGCCCTGAATAATTATTTTTTTCCATAAAATCTATCAAATCATCCAAGTCCAATCCAGCTTCCACTCTTACCAAATCATAGTCACCTTTTTTTTCTTCAACTACTATTTTTTTTAATCTTTTTAACGATAAAAAATTTATATCTAAATTTCCATCATTAATAAGAGTGTTTGTTCCATTTCCTAAAAGAAAAATATTATTTCTAGTTTGTAAAACTTCCTTTAATTCATTTTTATCATCTATGAAAATAAGCTCTTTTGCAGTTCCGCCAACTTTCATATTTGAATATTCCTTCATCTTGGCATTTTTTATTATTTCCATTCTTATTTCATTCTCACTTTCTACGAATCTTTATATAAAAATTTCAGTTATTCTGCAATATTAGTTATTCTAACCGTCAATTTCCATCTTTTTCAAGTCATCGGCAATCTCATGAGCTACCCTTGATACACTTCCAGCTCCCATAAACACATATGTATTTCCACTATTTCTGTCATTTTTTATAATGTCTTCTATTTCTTCCTGAGTTTGTACTCTGACATTCCCTCCGATTTTTTCTGCAAGTAATTCTGAACTTACGCCATAAGTATTGTCTTCGCTTGCCGCATAAATTGGAAGTAAAATCAAGTCATCGGCATCTTTTAATGAATTTACGAAATCATCGAAGAAAAATTTTGTACGGCTGTATCGGTGAGGTTGGAAAATTACAGTTACTTTACCTTTTTCAGTATTATGTGCGGCATTAATTGTTACTTTTACTTCTGTTGGATGATGTGCATAATCATCAATTATTCTCAAATTATTGTCATAAATAACTTGGTATCTTCTGTTTGCACCTTTAAATTTAAAGATTCTCTCTTTTACTTTTTTCATATTACATTTAAACTCGTGAGCAAAGTAAATCACTGGAAGTGAGTTTGCAACATTATGGTTTCCAGGAATGCTCAAACTAAATGTTCCTAAATCTTCACCTTTTTTTATAACCTCAAAACTTGTTATTCCATCTTCTACTCTTATATTTTTAGCATAAATATCAGCTGTTTCATCTTTTATGCTATACCATACTACATTTTTATTTTTTATATTAAGACCAACTTTTTCAACTGTATCTTTACAAAGTATAGCTATTTTTTCTGTACTATCAATAAACTGTTCAAATGATTTCTTTATATTTTCAAAAGTCCCATGATGATCCAAGTGATCAGCTTCGATATTTGTTACAACAGAATATTTGGGTTTTATGTACAAAAATGAATTATCGCTTTCATCAGCTTCGGCAATAAAATATTCTGAATTACCAATCTGGCTGTTGCTGCTTATTTCTGGAATAATCCCTCCAACCACTATAAACGGATCCTTTTCCAAAAGTGCCACGCTCATCATTGAGCTTGTAGTAGTTTTTCCATGAGTTCCTGCTACAGCAATTCCATCAAATCTATTCATTATTTCAGCAAGCAATTCTCCCCTTTTGACTTTTTTTATATTATTATCTACAATATATTTATATTCAGGGTTTGTTTCCTTAATCGCTGTTGAATATACAAACAAATCTATTCCTTTATCTTTCACATTTTCTTCTACTTGTCCAATATAAACTTTTATTCCCATATCTTCCATATCTTGTGTTACAGACTTTCTTTCCAAATCTGAACCTGCCACATTAAATCCATCTGCTGCCAAAATTTTTGCAAGTCCACTCATCCCAATTCCGTTTATTCCGCTAAAGTATACATTATTCACTTTTATTAGCATAATTTCCTCCAAATTTTCTTTTCCTTAATTTATTTAATTCCCATTTCATTTACTATTATTTCTGCTGAATTACCTTTTTTCAATGTTTTTACATTTTCACTCATAAATTCCAGCATTGAGGCCTGACGCACTATTGATAATGTTTCGTCTATTGCTTTTTCTACTGTTTCATTTGTAAATATTTTTGCACCATTTACATATTCCAGTACATCTGCATTTTCTTTTTGTCCAACAAAATCATATGGAATCAATACTGATGGTTTTTCAAGCTGAATAAGTTCAGAAATTGTAGAAGCTCCAGCACGGCAGATTACAATATCAGAAGCTGCCATCAGCTCCGGAACATTTTCAAAATATGGCTCAACTACTGCTGTTCCAAAATCTCTTATTCTATAAGTCGATGCTTCATAATTATCTTTTCCAGTTGCCCAGAACAATCGTATTCTTCCATCTTCTGTTATTGTTTTCCATTTTTTCACAATAGCTTCATTTATATTCTTAGCTCCAAGACTTCCACCTATAACAAGAATAACTCTTTCATCATCTTTTATTCCAAGTTTTTGTCTTTCTTCCTGCTTATTTTTCCCATAAAACTCTTCTCTTAACGGATTTCCGGTCACAACAAATTTACTTTTATATTTTTCCTTAATGCTTTCAAGCGTATTTTCAAAAGCAATAAATACCTTCTTTGCACCTTTATAAAACCATTTGTTAGCCTGCCCCATGGTATGATTCTGTTCTTGCAGATAATACGGTATTCGTAGCACATTAGCTGCTATTAACACTGGTATTGTTATATAATTTCCAAATGCTATAATTTTTGTAGGTTTTTCTTTTTTTAGCAATTTTATTGCACTTATTGTTGCCGTTATCATTTTAATTACTGATTTAACACTTCTTAATGGCAACACGTCAAGTCCTATAAATCTAAAATTTTCATTTGGAACAATATCTTTTTCCATTCTATGTTTTGTCCCAATAAATAATGTATCTATACCTTTTTCTCTAACTTTTTTTGCGATTGACAAGGCTGGATAAATATGTCCACCTGTTCCTCCTGTAGTAAATACTACTTTTTCCATTGTTTTATTTTACCTCTCATTATATTTTTTTACATCATGTAATCAATTTCATTCAGTTCATCCAACTTGCTTCCCATTTCCTGCTTATACAAAGCTCTTATTATATTGTAGACGACTCCTAGCATCATCATTACAGCTATCATTGTACTTCCTCCATAACTCATCATTGGAAGCGGAATCCCTGTAGAAGGTATTAACTGGCTCGCAACTGCTACATTTCCAATTACTTGCGTTGCAATTATCATAAAAATTCCAGCTAAAAGATATTTTGCATATAAATCTTTTATTTTTTTCAAAGCAACTCCAATTATTACTAGTAAAGCAGCATACAACCCTAATAAAAATACTACTCCTAAAAATCCATTTTCTTCAGCATATCCTGAAAAAATATAATCCGTGTGTATTTCTGGAAGAAATCCGTACTTTTGCAATCCATTCCCATAGAATTTTCCAGTAAGTCTACCGTTAGCTATGGCTATTAATGATTGTGATGTCTGAAATCCAATATTTTTTGAAGTGTGTGCCGCAATTCTGCTTGCCCTATATCCTACTTTCATCACACTAAACCATCCTGCAATTCCAGTCAATATCGCATAAAAGCCAATTACTGAAAATTTTATTTCTGAAACAAGTAAGTAGGTAAAACCAATTATAGCAATTTGAGCTGTATTACTAAATGATTTTTCAAAAAAGACAAGAATTATATATATTCCAGTAGTTATCATTAAAACTAAACTTGTTTCCCAAGGAAATTTTTTTATTTTATTTCGGGTTTTAAAATTATAAACAAGAGCCGAAAGTACAATAATCAGTATTAATTTTGCAAATTCTGAAGGCTGTATAACTACTCCCATTCCAAGGTCAATCCAACGTTTTGCCCCATTTACAGTTTTTCCTATTACTAGTACCATAACAAGCATAATAATTCCTGTTCCGTATAGATATTTTCCTATTTCCCTGTATTTTTTATAATTAAGATTGGCTGTGAAAATAAATCCTCCCCAGCCTATAACTAGCCATATTGTTTGCCTTAACAAAAAATAAGATGCTTCTCCATATTCATTTTGTGCCTTTGGAAAACTAAGGCTTGCCATTGTTATAATACTCAATGCAGAAAGTATTAAAATTACTACTATAAATGCTGTTCCCAATATCTTTTTACTGTTCAATTTTTTCTCCTAAATTACATTTTTTTCTAAAAAATAAAAATTATTTTCCTATAATTTTTTGTGTCAATTCCTTAAAAACTTTTCCTCTATGTTCAAAACTCTTAAATTGGCAAAAACTTGATGTTGCAGGTGAAAACAGTACTGTCTGATTTTGTGAGAAATCCACATTTTCCTTCAAGTAATTTAGTACATTTTCAACTGTTTCTAAATTTTTATAATTTTTATATCCAATCTTTTCCATACCGTCAATTAAAATCTGAGCATTATCTCCAATTAAATAGACAAAGTCAACTTTCTCCTTAACTCTTTCAATCAAAGGCATATTATCAATTTTCTTATCATCTCCACCAAGAATCATAATAATCGAATTATTAAATGAATCAATTGCTTTTAATGTTGATTCTACATTTGTTCCCTTAGAATCATTAATAAACGTTGTATTTCCTTTCACAAAAAAGTTTTCAAGCCTATGTTCAAGAGCATTCGTTGATTTTAAAAATTCAGCTAATTTTTCATTTTTTACATTTAATATTTTTGCTGAACTTATCAAAAATAACATATTTTCCAAATTATGTCTACCTTTTAATGACAATTCTTCAGTTTTTAACAAAATTTCTGAAATTTCATCAATTTTTTCACCAAAATTCTGAATTTCATCAACCCGTTTACTCAAATCCTTCATTATACGAATATTATTTTCATAAACAAAAACTGTACCTTTTGTTTCTTTACTCAAATATACTTTTTGAGCCTTTATTTTCTCCTTTATCTCATTTCTTTCATACAGTTCTGCAAAAACTTCATCATCCAGATTAATCAATGCAAAGTCATCATCTGTCTGCTTATCAAAAATTGCAAACTTTGTAATATAATAATCTTCCACCGAATTATATCGTGTCAAATGATCTGGAGTTAAATTGATTATTCCAGCGATATTTGAATGAATTTGCGGATTATTTTCCAATTGGTAGCTACTAAGCTCCAGCACAATATAATCCAGCTCTTCTTCATCAGCCACCAGTTTTGCAAATGAAAAACCTGCATTCCCGGCAAGCTTTGCACGAAATCCAGCAAAGTTAAGTAATTCTGCCATTTTAGTAGATGTAGTAGTTTTTCCATTTGTCCCAGTGAACGAAATAATTTTTATATTTTTATCCACATATTTATAAGCCAAATCAATTTCTGAAATAATCTTAACACCTTTTTCCTTGGCAACTTTCAAAAGTTCTGCCTTCCAAGGAATCCCAGGACTTTTTACTATGAATTCAACCTTTTCCTCATTCAAAAGTCTTATTCCCTCTGCCGATGGCATTGCAACCTTATCATCTATCAAATACACTTCATATCCATTTTTTTCTAGCAATTCCTTAGCACCAAGCCCACTTAACCCAGCACCAAATACAATTCCCTTTTTATCCATGTGATTTTTTCCTCTCTTTAATTTATACAATTTCATAAATGTTAATTAATCCTAAGTATTTAACTAAACAGTTTTTCTATTTTAAAAATGTTTATTAATAACTTTTTTATATATTTTAATTTTTTTAACGTAAAACTTTCTTATAAAAGAAAAATAGAACTCGCTTTTAAATAAAGGCT
>NZ_CALHQO010000038.1:0-9029 GCF_938036635.1 uncultured Leptotrichia sp. | reverse complement strand
CATTTTATTTTTTCCCTCTTTTCTGAAATTTTAATTATAATACTAGAATTTTTATTCATTCCATAAACTTCCTAAATAATTTTCTACCTTTTCGCCATTCATTAATTTTAATAAATTTTCTTTAATATTTGGATAAATTGTCATTGTTTCCAATTCTTCCTTTGTTACAAATTTCAAATCTGTCAAGACTGCTTCTTCTCCTAATTTTATGATACTATCATTTTTATTGTTACGGTGTATTTTATAAAACAGATTTAAAACATGACGTTTCTTATCCGGGGAAATTGTTTCTGAAAAGAACAAAAATTCATCAACTTCTATATCCATATTTGTTTCTTCCTTATATTCACGAATTAAGGCTTCTTTTGTAGTTTCACCCCAATCATTTCCACCGCCAGGAATAAGCCAGTATTTTTTGTTATTTTTGTGATGTTGAATTAGCAGAATTTTATTATCTTCTATGAGAATTCCTGCCACACGTATTCGTGGTCTAACTTCTTCCATTTTTTCTCCTTATTTCTCTCTTTCTTCCTCCTGATCAATAATAATCGCTCTTACTCTTTCCACACGCTTATTATCCATATCAGTCACTTTTAATATAAATTTATCATCTTTTACTTGATCAAATACATCGGCAACTTTTCCCAGCTTGTCTTGAATATATCCAGAGATTGTATCATATTCTTCAGATAAAGGAATTTCTATATCCAATTTATCGTTTACTTCCTCAATAGGCGTATCTCCTTTTATATCAAATATTTTTTCACGAATTTGCTGAATATTTTCTTCTTCCTGATCAAATTCATCTCTTATTTCTCCAACAATTTCTTCTAGTAAATCTTCAATTGTTACGATTCCCTGTGTTCCTCCATATTCATCAATAACTATTGCCATATGAAGCTGCTTTAACTTGAATTCTTCTAGCAATTCTATCAAAGATTTTGTAATTGGAACAAAGTAGGCTTCTTTCATAAAATCCTTTATTGGAGGATTTTCTCCAGTTTGCTTATCGTAACGGAGTAAATCTTTCATATGGACTGTTCCTACTATTTTGTCGATTGTTTCTGTATAAATCGGGATACGTGTGAACCCTTGATCCAAAATTTCATCCCATACATCATCTATTTTGCTTTCTGCTTCCAATGCAAATACATCTCTTCGTGGAGTAAGTATTTCCTTGACTGTTGTTTCGGAAAATTCAAAAATACTGGTAATCATTTCCTCTTCGCCTTCTTCAAACACACCGCTTTCTGTCCCAGCCTTTAAAAATGTTAAAATTTCATCTTCTGTTATTTCAAACATTTGATCTTTTACCTTTATCTTGAATATTCCAACAATAAATCTTGAAATATGTATAAATAAGCGAATTAGCGGTTTTAATACAATTCGTATTGTATTTAACGGAATTATTAATGTTTTAGAAACTCCGTAGATGTTGTTTCTTGCTATCAGCCTTGGTACCATTTCAGAAAATATCAGGATAAGAACAATTAACACAAAAAATGAAATTCCTACAAAAAGATTTTCTGCATAAATTCTTTTTATTAAATAAACTCCTGTAAAAACCATTGAAGAATAAGAGATTGTCTTCACAAACAGAAGTGTTGTAAGTAATTCATTTGGATTTTCCAGCCAAAGCTTTAAAAGTTCGCTTTCCTTTGTTTTCTCCTTTTCTTTTGAATCACTTTTTAAATGTATCTGCTTAAGCGATGACAATGCTGACTCTGCAGCTGATAAAAACGATGTAAAAAACAATAAAACCAATAATAGAATAATATCTAACAAAATCCTCTTCTCTTCCAAATTTTATCCCTTCTTTATTTTTTATTTTTATAAAAATTATTCAATAATCATTAATATTTGACCTTTTTTTATACTATCCTTGTCTTTAACAAGTATTTTTTTTACTTTTCCTGCAACTGTTGATTTTACTTCATTCATAAGTTTCATTGCCTCTACTATACAAAGTGTCTGTCCTTCTGTAACGGAATCTCCCTCTTTTACAAATGAAGACGCTGTTGGCGATGGTGATGCATAAAAAGTACCAACCATTGGGGAAGTGATTTGTGTTCCTGAAATTTCTTCAGAAGATGCTTCCTGTACTGGTGCAGATGTTTCTTGCGGTTGTACTTCCTGCGGAATATTTGATGGTACTGTAGTCATAGGTTGAGCTAACGCATTATTTACTATGACATTTCTTTCTTTCTTTTTCTTAGTCAATGAAACTTCAAAATTATTGTCTTCGTATTTTACTGATTCAATTTTGTTTTCATTCATACTTTCGGCTAATTTTTCAATAAATTTAATTTTATCTTTCATTAATTTTCTCACTTTCTTTTTATTTAGTATTATTTATTTTTTGATTATATGATTTAAATGTGTTCTTTATTAGCATTGCAATTGTCATTGGACCAACACCGCCGGGAACTGGGGTAATGAAAGAGGCTTTTTTAGAAACTTCTTCAAAATCCACATCTCCACATAACTTTCCATCCACACGGTTTATTCCAACATCAATCACAACGACATCTTCCTTTACATCAGATGCTTTTACTAATTTTGGATAACCTGCGGCTGCTATTACTACATCGGCTTTTTGTAATTTTTCAGATAGATTTCTTGTTTTTGAATTACAAGTCTGAACCGTTGCGTGCTTTTGCATTAATAAAAGTGTCATTGGTTTTCCCACGATATTGCTTTGCCCAATCACAACGACATCTTTTCCTTTCAAATCAACATTATATTCTTCAAACATCTGAATCACTCCAGCTGGTGTGCAAGGCAAAAATCCTGATTCATCTCCAATTATCATTTTACCAATGTTTGTTGTATGAAATCCATCAACATCCTTTTCAGCTGAAATTGCATTTACAATATTTAATTCATCAATATGTTCAGGAAGTGGTAATTGTACCAAAATTCCGTCTACATTGCTATTATTATTTAATTTTTTTATTTCTGAAAGTAAATTTTCTTCTGTAATATTTTCATCAAGTCTAATTGTTTCAGAATAAAATCCAACTCTTTCACAAGCTTTTATTTTATTTCTTACATAAATTTGTGAAGCAGAATTTTCTCCTACTATAATTACTGCAAGTCCAGCTTTTCTGCCAACTTTCTTTTCCAGTTCACTATGTTCCTTTTCAATTTCTATCAAAATCTTTTCTGAAAGTGCTTTTCCATCAATTATAGTCATAGCTTTCCTGCTAAATTAAATTTAACAGGTTCTCCTTTCGATATTATATTTTTTCGCTTATATTATTTATTCTCCAGAAATTTAATTCCTGTAACTTTGCTGAAATATCCATATCTACAACTTTTATGTTTTTATCTAATTCCAATTTATAAGTTGTCATGTTAAGTATTGCAGAAATTCCACTTTTTACAAGACCTTCTGCTGCAATTTGCGCCTGTTCTTTTACAACTGCTAAAATAGCCATTTCAATTCTTGTATCAGAATTATTCTTCATATTTTTTATAAATTCATCAACATTTTGTATATCCTGAACAATTAAATTATTAGCAGCTGTTTTCCCAATCTTATTCTTATCCTTGTCAAATATCCCAACAATTTTAAATCCTTCACCTAAGACATCGAGATTTGAGGAAAGCATTTCTCCCATCTTACCGTGTCCCACAATTATCACATTGTTAATTTTATCAATTCCAAGAATTTTTGTAATAATTTCTATCAGATTATCTATATCATAACCTTTCCCTCGTACACCAAACTCACCAAATGTTGATAAATCTTTACGTACCTGAGCAGAAGTAGTATTCATAATTTTAGCAAGTTCGATGGAATTTATTTCGTTATACTGTTTTCGGACTTCTTTTAGAATAGATAAATATTCTGTCAATCTTTGTACAACTCTTTCAGAAATTTCCATTTTTTTTAACTTCATATTTCCTCCTATGAAAATTAGAAAATTACAATCTAGCCTTCTATTCTTATTTTGAACTAGAATTGCTATACAATAATTTTTCTCCAATTACCATTTTACGTCCATTAATGATATCTACTCCCTTTTGAAGTTTTTTCCCTTCAAATTTTGCCTCCAAAATCAATAATCCTCCATTTGTGACTTTTACAACAGGCCCTTTTTTATTGATAATTTCGACAATTGTACCATTTTCTACTTCATCTTCATATTTTTTTTCAATTTTTTCACTTTTGTAAATTTTTATGTTTTCACCTTTTTCGTTGGAAGTATGTGCTGCTGGAAATGGGTTTAATCCACGAATCTGATTGTAAATAACTTCTTTTGTGTTGTTCCAGTCGATTTTTGCCTGTTCCTTTGTAATCGGCTTTACTAAAGTGGCTTTGCTATCATCCTGCTTTTCTGCCTGAACTTCCCCATTTTCAATCAGTTTCAACGCTTTTTCAAGTCCAGCTGCTCCCAGATCCTTCAATTTGTCATGCAGAGTCCCAAGCGTATCATCTTCTGTAATTTCACAATATTCCTTTAAAATCACATCTCCAGAATCAAGCCCTTCCTCAATATACATTATGCTCACACCTGTTTCAGTGTCCCCATTTAAAATAGCGGAATGAATAGGCGAAGCCCCTCTATATTTCGGCAAAAGTGAAGAATGCACGTTTATTATTCCATATTTTGGAATATCAATTATTTCTTTTGGCAAAATTTTTCCATAAGCTACAACTACGATTAAATCAGGATTTATTTCCTTAATTTTGTTTATAACTTCTTCATCCTTCATTTTTTGGGGTTGAATAATTTCCACATTATTATCAATTCCAAACTGCTTTACGGGAGAAAATATAATTTTATTTCCTCTAGCATTTATTTTATCCTCTTTTGTAAAAATAAGCTGTAAATCCGTATTTTTAAATACAACTTCCAGACTTGGTATTGCAAATTCTGGTGTTCCCATAAATATTGTCTTCATTTAATTTCTCGCTTTCCTGACTTTATTTGTCCAAGTCCCTGTAAATTCTGCCTTTTGCAAAATCTTTCTTTAGAACATCTAATTTTTTAGCAACTAATCTTTTATTCATAACCGAAAGTTTGTCTGTAAACAGGATTCCTTCTATGTGATCAAATTCGTGCTGAAATGCCCTAGCCCACATTTCATCCAGTTCTTCAACAACTTCTTCTCCGTTTTCATTCAAATATTTCACTTTAATTTTTGCAGGACGGTTTACTTTCTTAAAAACTCCAGGAATACTCAAGCATCCTTCCTCCATATCTGCAATTTCCTCAGAAAACTCCAAAATTTCTGGATTAATAACTTTTTTTACAACACCTTCGTGTTCCAGCACAAAAAATCTTTTGGCAATATCCACCTGATTTGCAGCAAGTCCCACTCCATTGGCTTTTCTCATAAGAGCAACCATTTCATCTAAAGTTTCTCTTATATTATCATCAACTACGTCAACTTTTTCTGATTTTTCACGTAAAGTTGGATGTCCATATAAAACTATTTTCATTTTTATTTTTTCTCTCCTTATTAAACTCATTATTACCCATTTTATTTTATCATATTATTTGATAAATTTTAATACAAAACATCAATTAATTTTTTATTTAAATTTTATTTTAAATTATTTCTACCAAGCTAATTGTTTTTCTCCATTTTTCATATTAGTTTTTTTAACGCAGAGGTATCAAACGCCATATCTCTTATTTCGCAATATCAGTTGCTTTAACATCTTTGAATTGATTAGCGCTTAACAATTATGGCGAAAGTTCTACGAACTACTCCCGCTTGACACAAAACTTTCTTATAAAAGAAAACTTGTTTTTGAATACTCGACTATTCTAATATGAAAAATAAATTTTACTTTAAATACATTCCAAAAGCTCAAACAGTTCTTTTTCTCTTAATGAAATTTTGCTTGATAAATTTTACTTATAACAACTATTTCAATAAACTAAAAAAGTTGTGATTTCTAGAAATTTAAAATTAATAATTTTAACAGAATGTTATAAATATCAAAATTAAATTTTTCAATCAATTAACTTCCTAAATCCCAATTTTGTTTCCGATACAAGTACCGCAAAAAGTACTAATCCAGCCCCAATTGCCACTCTGAGTGATAATCTTTCACTTAATATAAAAAATGCAAAAAGTGGTGCAAAAAGCGATTCTGTTGACATTAGCACTGAAGCTCTTGTGGAAGTTGTATATTTTTGGCAGAACGTCTGTAATACTGTTGGTATCGCCGTTGAGAAGATTGTTAGATAAATTATCGCAATCAGCATCATTCCTGTAGGCTTTTGAATTTTGCTCGTATCTGAAAAGATAAAAATATTTACCACAAACAATATTCCCGCCACAAACATCTGCATAACAACAAGTTTTAAAGGCTCAACTTTTTTACTAAAATATCCATTTGTAGCAATTTGCCCTGCAAAAAATATCGCACTTATAATTGTCAAAATGTCACCAAAATTAAGATTTGCAAGATTCATCTTCCTATCAAAACTTATCACAGCAACTCCCAGTACACAAATAACTGAAGCCAAAAATGCAAAAATATCAGGGCGCTTTTTGTGCAAAAACCAAAAAATATAAGGCACAATTATAACGTTAATTGATGTAAAGAAGGCATTTTTACTAGCAGTCGTGAGCATTGCCCCATAAGTTTGAAAAGCGTATCCAAAAAATTGAAAAATTCCAACAATTAATCCAGCAAGAACATCATTTTTTGTGAATTTTCCTACTTTTCTAAAGAAAATCCCATAAAGAATAATCCCTCCTACAAGAAATCTAACCGCTGACAAATAAAACGGATCAACTCCTGTATTCAGCCCAATCTTCACAAATACAAATCCAAGTCCCCAAAATATCCCTACAAAAAGTAGCCCAAAATCTGCCAAATACTGTTTCACAAAATTTCTCCTTACTATATTTCAAATTAATCTTCTGAATTATTGAAAAACTTTTTATAAATATCCATTTTCAAAAATTCATTTTCTATTTTTCCATTATTCTTTTCCAAATATTCTATTACAAAATCACGTACAAACTTGATTTCCTTCACATTTTTTACAATGTCGGTAAAAAGCATATCAGATACTCCACTTTGCCTTGTTCCCAAAATTTCTCCTGAATTACGTAACTTTAAATCTTCTTCGGCGATTTTGAATCCATCTGTTGTTTCTTCCATAACTTCCAGTCTTTTTGTTGAAATTTCATTTGTTGTTTCGGATTCTAAAAAGCAGTAGGACTGGTATTTTCCTCGGCCAACTCTTCCACGTAGCTGATGAAGTGAAGAAAGTCCAAATCTTTGAGCGTCACGGATTACCATAATTGAGGCATTTGGCACGTTTACTCCAACTTCGATTACTGTTGTGGAAACTAGAATATCAAGTTCGTGATTTTTAAACTGTTCCATAACTTTCTGCTTTTCCTTGTAAGTTTGCCGTCCGTGCATAAGCCCGATTTTTCTATTTGGAAAAATTGAAATGTATTCTTCATATGTTTCCTGTGCTGATTTTACATTCAGGCTTTCACTTTCTTCAATTAATGGCGATACTATGTATACTTGCCGTCCCTCTTTCATTTTCTTTTCCATAAAGTTATACATTTTTTGTCTGTCAATTTCATTTTGTATCCATTTTGTCTTAATCGGACTTCTCCCAGCAGGCAACTCGTCAATAATTGATACGTCCAAATCTCCATAAATTGTAAGTGCAAGTGAACGTGGAATCGGAGTGGCACTCATAACAATTAAATTGGCAAGATTTCCCTTGTCACGTAAAAGTTTTCGCTGTGTTACCCCAAACCTATGCTGTTCATCAATTACAATTAGCCCAAGATTTTTGAAAATTACATTGTCCTCTATTAGAGAATGTGTTCCAATTACAATGTCAACAAGTCCTTCTTTTATCTCATTTAGCAGTTTTTCCTTTTTCTTTCCCTTCACACTTCCAGTCAAAAGTTCCACTCGTATGTCAAGATTCATAAATTCATCTACAATTCCTAAATAATGCTGTGTGGCAAGAATTTCTGTCGGTGCCATAATTACCCCTTGATAATTATTTTCCACCATATAAAGAAGCATTATAAATGAAACAATCGTCTTTCCAGAACCAACATCCCCCTGAATAAGCCTATTTACAATCTTTCCAGCCTTTAATTCAGAATAAATCTCCTTTATTACACGTTTCTGAGCTTTTGTCAAATCATAATCCAGACCCTTTATAAATTTGCTCACAAGACTTTTGTTATCTTCAAGTTTATAAATATTCTTATTTGCCTTGTCAACACTAAAACGATTTTGCAAAATTCCCATTTCCAGAAGTAAAATTTCCTCCAGCATAAATCTTTTCCGTGCTTTGCTTTGTTTTTCCTCATTTTCTGGAAAATGAATATTTAAAACCGCCTCTTTTCTTCCAAGCAGTTTCTCTTTCTGCAAAAATTCCTTTGGTAGATTTTCCTGCAACAAATATCCGTAATCCATTAGGGCATTTTCCATAACTTTTCTAATTGCCTGCTGTCTGAGCGACTCAGTAGACGGATAAATAGGTAATATCTGCTTTTGTTCCTGTATATCAAAACTAGCTTGATTGATTTTTTTATACTCAGGATTTACAAGCTGAAATTTTACAGTCTTTCTCACTTTCCCATAAACTGTAATCTCATCGCCAATGTGAATACCATTTTTCACAAACCTGTTATTAAACCACACAAGCTCTATCATTCCGCTATCATCACTCAAAACCGCTCGAAACATAGTCCTTCCAGCCTTTATATACTGATTAACCACATTCACAACCGTTCCCTGTAAAATCACAAATTCATCTGCCAGAATTTCCGCAATTTTCTTATGATTGCTCCTATTCTCATAAGCTCTTGGAAAGAAATAAAGCAAGTCATAAAGTGTAAAAACTCCCAATTTCCTAAATTTGGGAATATTTGTTTTTGTAACTCCTTTTATTTTCACATTTTCTAAATTTTCATAAAGCAAGTTATATGTTTTCATAGCCTTTCCGCCTTATTTATATTACTTTTCAAATTAAATCTGTATATATAAATCAAATTGATTTTACTATAATAAT
>NZ_CALHQO010000037.1:0-1785 GCF_938036635.1 uncultured Leptotrichia sp. | reverse complement strand
TATATAAATTTATGGTTTGAGTAAAATAGTCATAGCTTTTGAGTTTGGTTTTAAATAAGTTTTACTATATTATTTTTCTTTTTTCCAGTCAATACTTTTCACTAGGATAAAGAATATTAGTCCTGCTAATGTATTTGAAAATAAATTTCCCCAAAAAATTGAGTAAAGGCCAAGATATTTTTGTGTTGTTAAAATAAAAATATATCGTAATAGCCAAATTCTTAAAATAGACATAGCTAAAGGTATTCTTGTTCTTCCAAGAGCGATAAAAACACCTTGTGAAATCATAAATACACTAAATCCAATTACAGAATATGTGTAAATATGCAAAGCTTTGTCAGCAATCTCAATAACTTTCGAGACGTTTGTAAAAATAAGTACAAGTGGTAAAGAAATAGGTAAAATTAAGGTGATTGTCAAAATAGAAATTATAACGCCTGTTTTCCACCCGATTTTAAAAACTTCTTTAGATTTTTTTACATTTCCTGTTCCCATATTTATACTAATCATTGAAGAAACTGTAGTTCCAATTGAGGATGGCAAGATAAAGCAGATGGCATTAATATTCGAAGCAATTCCTTGTGCATTCAGGGCAATTGCACCAAATTTTTCCATTTCTTTGTTTATAAGAAAAAATCCAAGATACAAAAAAGCATAGTTTAACATTGAAGGAAAGCCAATATTAAGCAATTTTTTTATGATAGGCAATTTTATTGAGTAATTTTTCAGACTTAGCTTAATATCATCCGTCTTTAAGAATAAGTCATAAAACATCCAAATTGTAATGGTAATATAGGAAAAAAGCGAGGCCATTACAGCACCTGTGATTCCCATTTTTAAAGCATATAAAAAAATTGAGTTAAAAATTATTTTCAAAATTAGTAACAAAAAAATACGAATAAATGTAACTTCAGGCCGTCCAATTGCATTTTTTGAGGAATTATAAATAGCAGCTAGAAATACAAAAGGCATTACAAGTGAATAAAGAGAAATGTAAATATAAACATTGTCACGAATTTCAATAGTTGTGTATTTGGAAATTATAAAAGCCGAAAAAACGCAGATTGGAATAATTAAAATTCCAATGATAAAACTAAATACAAAAATTTGAAGCATTGTTTCCTTTACAGCGAGCATTCTTCCTTTACCGTAAAGTCTACCAAGCATAACAAGAGTAGCCACACCTAACCCTTGAGACAAGGCAATCATAACATTAAGAATAGGCTGGCTGAATGTAACAGAACTTGCTACTTCAACACTTGTAAGCCTATTTAGAAATAAGCTGTCTGAAAGTGGAATAAGAGCCTGAATAATTCCAACCAGCAATGTGGGGACGGATAGAAAGAGCAGTGTGTTTATAACTTTTCCATTTAATATCATTTCACGCCGTTCTTCATTAGATTGAGTTTTAAAAATCATTTGTTTTCCTCCTTTCAAAAAATATCGCATTTTTTTATTATAACATTTTTTTTGAAATTTTAAAACTAAAATTAAATAGAGAAATTTTACAATTTTTATCAAAAATACTTTACAAATGTGAAAAAATTAGTTATAATGATAAATATTATGTGATAGAGGTGCAATTATTAAAAGTAAATTTACGGAGAAAAGTCGATTCTGTGAAATAAGTTGAAAGGAATAATTGCCGAAGCGTAGGGATTGACTATCTTTATTGCTGGGGCTATGGAGAATATCCATAGGACTGTCATTATCAAAGGATAATGGAGAGCTGTCAGATATAATTCATATAAATTTTTTAAGTTTTTTAGTTTAAAATAAAAATAA
>NZ_CALHQO010000036.1:0-15861 GCF_938036635.1 uncultured Leptotrichia sp. | reverse complement strand
GTTATCGGGAACATCGCCAAAAATATCCCTGAAAAATCCAACTTCCAGTTCTCTTGAAAATACATTTTTCAAAATAATCATTACAACAGGCCCAATCAGGAATCCCATTACACCAAAAATTTTGAATCCTGAGTACATTGAGATTAGTGTAATTAATGGATGGACTCCTAAATTTTGGCTTACCAGCTTTGGTTCCAGCATTTGTCTTACAGAAAGGACAAATAGGTAAATTATTATTAGGGCAATACCTAATTTTATGTCAGATAGTGCAAAAGAAATTACTGCCCATGGAATTAAGATTGTTCCTGCTCCTAATATTGGGAGTGTATCGATTATACAGATTATGATTGACATTAATAGGGGATATGGTACATTTAGCCCTAAAAGTGATAGTAGATTTAAACAGACTATAAGTTCAAAAAAACATATTGTCATTAAAATAATCTGTGCCTTGATATATGAGCCAAGAACTGTAAACATATCAGTTTTTATATTGAAAACTTTATCTAGCCAAGACTTTGGAAGCTGCTGCTCTAGGAAAGATACAATTTCATCCCTGTCAAGACTTATAAAGAAAGTTGCAAGAATCGTTATACAGATATATAGAATTACAGTCGGAATAGATGTAATAAAACTTATCAGCCCTTTTATAAATCCTCCAAGTTTTGAAGAGCCTGAGGAAATAAAACTGTTTATCGTATCATTTACTTGCTTTGTGAATCCTGACGGAAAATTTCCAAGATAAGTATAAACTTTTGCCATGCTGTCAGTCCATAATTTTTGTGTTATTTCGCTATAACTGTTAAGATTTTGCGATAATTTATAAATTTCACTTATCAATTTTAATGATCCCCAGCCAATAATTCCAAAGAATATCAATAAAAATGTTACAATAGAAATTATTGTGGACAGCTTTTTTGAAAGCTTTAACCTTTTTTGCAAAAATCGTGTAAACGGCCGTGTCAATATTGAAAAAAACAACGCTATCGTAAATGGAAACAAAAATATCCCAAGTTTAAATGCTAAAAATACAACTAGCAAAATTAAAGCAATATAAACGAGAAAATATAATTTTTTAAAGTC
This sequence comes from uncultured Leptotrichia sp., assembly GCF_938036635.1. NCBI lineage: Bacteria > Fusobacteriati > Fusobacteriota > Fusobacteriia > Fusobacteriales > Leptotrichiaceae > Leptotrichia > uncultured Leptotrichia sp. The sequence goes on along the minus strand of NZ_CALHQO010000036.1, from coordinate 14,778 downwards.
AAAATTTTTGTAACTTGCCATATAATCTACTCCTTTTTTATTTATTGAATTTATCATTTTATAGATTATTATATAATAAATACAGCAAATTGTAAATCTGTAATTTTTTCTAATTAGTTGTATTTTTTTTAATGTATGTTAAAATATTCTAAAATTTGTTATATAAATAAAAGTGAAAGCAGGTATAACATGTACAGAAAAAGATTAAAGAGAACTAAAGAAATTGAAGATGTTTTAAAAAAATTAAAAGGAAGAGTAGGTAATTAATATGAGAAAGACAAAGTATTTTATTATGGTATTTATCTTTTTATTGTTTCTAAATTCGTGCGGCTATCTTCAATATGCCTATGAACAGGCTGTAGTAGATTATGGTGGAACTCCCTCCACTTATACTGATGGTGATGCAGATTCTTATAGAAAAGATGGGCCACAAGCAATATATAATCCTAAATATAAACAGAAAATAGAATTATTGTTACAAGATATAGTAAATAGAGGATTAACAGAAAAAAATATATATTATGTTGATGGAAAAGAAATTGTATTATGGTTACCAGAAGGAGTGATAATGGACAAATTTTCACAAACTTTTAAAGATAAAAGAACAGGATATGGACTTCCTTTCAGTATTAATTATAAGAGAGAATGCCCAGATCAGATTATCACGAATGTAGCAAAAGAATATGATGGGTTAAAAGTTGTTTCTGACTCAAAAGATTATATTTATATATATTCTTTTTATTCAGAAGAACGTTTTAAAAATGCAAAGGAAATATTAATAAAAATTAAAGAAAAAAATGGATTTACTCATCGTTGTAAAAATGGTAAATTCGATTAAATTATTTGAAATAAAATTGGTTTTGTACTAAATTTCATTTTTAAACTAAATTCAGGATTAGATAATCGTTGTGAACTACAGCGATTATTTTTTTGTGTTGCTATAAATTGTTATGTTGTTGAATTGTACTGGAAATTATGGTAATATATTAATTAAATAAATGTGTTGATTAGAATTGAGGAGGAGAAATAAATGTATAAAGTATTAGTTGGGGAATATATTGATGATGAGGCGATTGCAGGGTTGCAGGAAGCTAGAGATGTGAAAGTTGATGTGAAAGTTGGAATTTCACGTGAAGAAATTTTGGATATAATTGGTGAATATGACGCTCTTATTGTGAGAAGTGTTATAAAAGTAGATAAGGAACTGCTGGATAAGGCAAAAAATCTGAAAATAGTCGGACGTGCTGGAAATGGTACAGATAATATCAATATTCCTGAGGCGACTGCACATGGGGTAATTGTTGCGAATACTCCTGACAGCAATACAGTTTCGGCTTGTGAAATTGCGATTGGATTAATGCTTGCCTCTGCGAGAAATATTGTTGCGGCAAATAATTTTATAAAAAGTGGAAAATGGGAAAGAGAAATATTTGTAGGAAGCGAGATGTTTGAAAAAACATTAGGGATTATCGGACTTGGAAGAATTGGTGGACTGGTTGCTACGAGAATGAAAGCGTTTGGAATGAAACTTGTTGCTTATGATCCGTATATTTCAGATGAGCGTTTTAAGAGATATGGCTGTGAAAAGGCTAAAACATTGGATGAGCTGTTGGAAAAAGCAGATGTGATAACTATTCATACGCCTAAGACTAAAGAAACTGTGGATATGATAAACACTGAAAATATTCATAAGTTAAAAGACGGTGTAAGGCTTGTAAATGCGGCACGTGGAGGGTTATTTAACGAAGAGGTTGTGGCTGAAGGATTAAGAAGTGGGAAAATTGCGAGTTTTGGATACGATGTTCACACGGTTGAGCCACGTTCTGAATGTATTCTTTATGAATTTGAAAATGCAATTACAACGCCACATATTGGAGCGACTACTTATGAAGCACAGCGAAATGTAGGGACTCAGGTTGTAAAACAGGTATTAAATGGACTTCGTGGGGAAATAGTTGAAACGGCTGTGAATCTGCCTGCAATTGGAAGAGAGGAATTTTTAATTGTAAAACCATTTATAAATCTGGCTGAAAAATTAGGAAAAATTTATTTTCAAATTGAAAAAACTCCAATTACAAATGTTGTACTTAATTATTACGGAGAAATTGCCGAGCAGGAAACTGCACTTGTGGATTCGACAGCAATAAAAGGGATTCTGGAGCCAGTTTTAAAAGAGGAAGTTAATTATATTAACTCAAAACCGCTTGCTGAAAAAAGAGGGATTAATATTTCAATAAATAAAAAGGAACATAAATATAAAAATTATTCTTCAGCAATAGAATTTGTAATAACAAATGAAGAAGGCAAGAAAATATATGTTGTCGGAACAATCGGAATGAATAATGAGGAAAGAATTATTAGCATAAAGAATCACGATGTAGATATGGCAATTTCTGACAATATGATTTATTTAGGAAATGAAGATGTGCCAGGAGTTATCGGAGCTGTGGGGGCAACACTTGGAAAAGAAAATATAAATATTGCCACAATGAACGTAGGTAGACGTGAAAACAGTGCAATTATGTTGCTTACAGTAGATAGTGAAGTTGGTAAGAAATCATTGAAGGAACTTAGAGAACTGAGTCAGATAAAATGGGCTCATTATTTGGATTTGACAATATAAAATAATAAAATTGAAAGTGTTAACCTTAGAATTAAATTGCAATAGTAAGAAGATAGAGTAAAGATATACTCACAGCAAATAAAATAACAGCAACTTTGAAGAAAGGGTATAGATGAGTAAAAAAGAATTTTCGTATGATTTATTAGAAATTAGTAATAGGTCCATAAATAGAGATGTAAAAGAGGAAATTTTTGAAAAAAATAGCGAAAAGGCTGGAAAGAAAGCATATTGCGAGAGTGAAAAATATAAATTAGAAAACAAAAAAAATAATAAAAACAGAGTAAATAAAAAGTATTGCAATGTTGTAAATAAAAAGATTATATCAGATAAAAGAATAATTGTAACATCGTTAATGGCAGGTGCTGCAAGCTTGCTGAATGCGGAATCGTCTGAAACCTTAAAGCCATCTGGGTATACGGTAAATTATAATGAAAATACGGGAAATAATGAAAAAACTGACAAAAAGTCAAATTTTGAAAATGTAAAAAACGTTTTGATAAGTCAAAACTTAAATAAAACTGGAGCAATAGATACTGAAAAATCAGACAGGATTAAAGTAAGACCTGCAACAAAGGAAGACAATATCAGATTTTCATTTAATGCAAAATTTGATATGCTGTTATCAAAACGAAATTCAAAAAATGAATCAGAAAACAGTATTAATACAAGTAATACTGGAAGCACTTTTACATCACCTGTAAACACAGGCGCAAGTTCAGGCATAGGAGCTTCATCAACGCCATCAGCACAGACAACCAGGGTAATAAATCAGCAAATATTGATACCCATATATAAATACCCCCATTCAAATGATCCTTACTGGCAGCAAGTGACAAATATGGGTGGTTCAAAAATACCTTATGTTGTCTTGAATCCATCAAGTGGACCAGGAACGGTAGTCGATGCAAATTATGTTCGTCAAATTTCATCAAACATTAATTCAGGAATAAAAAATATAGCTTATGTAGCGACTGGATATCAATCAAAAAGTGCAGCAGACATTATTGCAGATTTAGATAAATACGGAAATTTATATGGAATGAACAATTTTTCGGGAGTTTTTCTGGATGAAATGGCAAGCGGGACAGATGCAAATGCAAGATATATGGAAAATGTCTATAAAAGCATAAAATCAAAATATCCTAATTTAATGGTTGTAGGAAATCCTGGAAAAAGCATAACTGATTCAATTGCACCATATTCAGATATATTTGTAACAAAGGAAGTTAGTGCCAGCACATATCTAAATAATTATCGTGCACCAAGCTCGGCCTTTGAAAATAACCCTGCAAATGCAAATCGGATTATGCACATTATTTACGGGGCGACTCCAGCACAATATGATGAAATTATAAGATTGTCGAGAGAGAGAAATGTTGGATGGCTATATATTGTAAATGATACAAACTATAACAACTTGCCAACCAATTTTTCATCATTAGTTGATAATATAAACACTCCTTTAGTTGTTCCTGCGCTTTCACAAAATTCTAATAAACTAATGACTAGAGTTGCTTCACCATCGACTTTGTCAACGCAAACGCCATTAGAAGCTCCAAGATCAAAAGTCAATCTTGATTTAGTAAAAAATATTAAATCTTCTATTTTTCAAAATTTACAGAACACAGAAGAAGGCAAGACGGATATTGATTTTACATACATTGGGAACTTTAGCACAGACTACAAAGATAAAAAAAGTAGCGTAGAGTATGATTCAGACAGCAGAGGAATATTAATTTCAATTATGAAAAACTTTGGTAAATTTACAGTTGGTGGAGGTTTAGGCTATCAAGATTCAAAAGTAAATTATAAAGGAAATTTTGAAGGAATAGATGAAAAAATAAAGTCACATCAGTTTATATTAAGCGGAAAATATGAATTTAATGACAATATTGACTTAACAAATGTATTAACATATTCTGGCAATAGTCATAAATTTAAAACAGAAACAGGCGCTGGGTTAATGAATGATGTAAAATATAAGTCACAAATTTTAGATTATACTACAAAATTAGGATATAAATTTTTTATAGATAATGGATACGTAAAGCCATATATAGGTTTAGCGGCGATAAGAGTCTCTGAAGGTAAAATGGATAAGCTAGATATTTCAGAATCAACAAAAAGCGGTTTAGAGTGGTTGCTTGGAGTGTATGCTGAAAAAACAATTGGACAATTTGACATATTTGGGAAGGCTGAATATGGACTTAGAGCTAAAAAAGACTCATATCACGGCAAAAGAAATTATGGAAATTATAAAATAGCGCCTTTATCTTATTCGAGAGGTGTATTTAATGTTGAATTAGGAACAAACTATAGAATAAATGATTATGTGAAAGCAAGTCTTGGATATGGACTGGCAGATTCAAAAAACAGCTCAATAAAATTGGGATTAGAAGCAAGTTTTTAGGAGCTAAAAAAATTAAATATCAGAAGGAAAGAGTAAAAAAACGAAAGGAGATAAATTGAGAAGAGTTAGATTTTTCTCAATTTTAAAAATAAAATGGGTTTAAAATTTAAAGTAAAAGTACCGGGAACATCAGCTAATATTGGTGTGGGATATGACTGTTTGGGAGTTGCATTGGATTACTTTTTGGAGCTGGAAGTGGAGGAAAGTGATAAAATTGAATTTTTGGAAAATGGAGAGCCGTTTTCGATTCCGATTGAGGAAAATTTAATTTTTGAAGCGATAAAATATACAGAAAAGTATTTGGTAAAAAATATTCCAAGCTATAAGGTAAATATTGTGAAAAATGATATTCCGATTTCACGTGGGCTAGGAAGCAGTTCATCGGCTATTGTCGCTGGTATTATGATTGCAAATAAATTTGCTGGTAATGTGCTGGATATTAATGAGGTGGCAAGACTGGCTGTGGAAATGGAAGGGCATCCTGATAATGTGGTACCCGCAATCTTTGGTGGAATGGTACTTACTGCACATGATAAGGAAAACCTTGTATACAGTTCATTAATAAATTCTGATGACTTATGTTTCTACGTAATGATTCCAGATTTTAAATTATCGACAGAAAAAGCAAGAAGTGTCTTGCCAAAAACATATCTAGTTTCTGATGCAATAAATAACATCTCAAAACTAGGTTTACTTGTAAACGCCTTTAACAAAGGAGAATATGACAACTTACGTTTTCTTTTAGGCGATAAAATCCACCAGCCTTATAGATTCGCATTAATAAATGATTCAGAAAAGATCTTTGAAGCCTCTAAAAAACACGGTGCATTGGGAGAATATATAAGCGGTGCAGGGCCTACATTGATTTCCTTGAATTACGACAATGATGAATTTTTGGAAAATATGAAAAAAGAACTTGCAGAATTATCGGATAACTGGACTATTGAAAAGAAGAAAATCAATTTGAAGGGTGCGGAGGTTTATTGATTTTATAAAAAATTAATCTTTCAAAGCTTATTTACATATTTTAAGATGTGTGCTAAAATAGTTTTGTTAGGAGGATAAATGTCTTCAAAGGAAATTATTAAAATGTTGGAAAAAGATGGCTGGGTATTAAGAAAAATAGTTGGTAGCCATCATCATTTCAAACATCCTAACAAAATTGGCAAAGTTACTGTTCCTCATCCTAAAAAGGATTTGACGGCAGGAACAGTAAACAGTATCTTGAAATAGGCTGGCTTGAAATAGCCAGTTTGTTCCACTAAAATGGGTTAAAAGGAGTGATAAATCTATGAAATATAATTATTATGCAGTCTTTGAAAAAGAAAAAGATGGGAAATACAGCATTTATTATCCTGACTTACCAGGTTGTTTTTCATGTGGAGATAATATGGAAGAAGCATTATATATGGCAAAAGATGCTTTGGAAGGGTATTTATTAATTTCTGAAGAAGATAACGAATTTATAAGGGAGCCAAGCACATATTACGAACTTGACAAAAATTTAAAAGAAAATGAAATATTACAATTAATAACAGCAGATACAGATTTTATAAAAAAGTTAAATATTTAGTGAAAATGGAGAAATTATTATGGCTATAATTGTAAAAAAAGGCGAATTAGCAAAAATAAATAAAGGAATGTCACAAAAGGGCTTGACTGAAAGACGTACTTATACAGTAAAAGAATTTCCAGAAAGTAATCTTTCAAAAAAGGCTGAAGAAGCCTTGAATAAAATATTTTCATCTATGAAGTAAAAGTATTGGAAGTAGATTTCAAAAAGGATACTGAATTACAAAATTTGTTTTTTGGTATCTTTTTATTTAGGAGAATAAATTTTGACAATAATTTTTAAAAAAATTTTGAAAAATCAAAAAAATGTGGTACAATAAGTTCGTGGTAAAAATTCCTACCACTACTAAAAATTAAAAAAGTAGAGAAAAATCTATTCAAAGTCAATAAAAATGCACATTAGGAGTTACGGAAAATGTCAAAAAAACAGCAAAAAATGATAAAAATGTTAAAGTAAGTTATCCATTAAAATAAGGTTTAGAAAATAACAACTTTTATATAAGGTTGTTTTTTTGTTTGAGAATAAAATTAGGGGGTTGAAAAAAAAGCGAAAATGTGTTATTATAATTGTAGAAAATAATTTTAGGTAGAGAGTGGGTTAGCCCACTCTTTAGTTTTAGATATGAGGTGTAATTTTATGGAACAGATTTTAGATGAGTTTGAGAAGAAAATCGAACCGCATTTAAAGAATCTGAATCTGGAATTGGCAGATTTGGAATATGTGAGGGATGGGGGATATAATTATTTGAGAGTATATGTGGAGAAACTAGATGGAACTACTACACTTGATGATTGTATTGATTTTAGCCGTGAGATTGATGGGATTGCGGATGAATTGATTGAGGAGAAGTTTTTTCTAGAGGTTTCAACACCTGGAGTTGAGCGTAGATTGAGAAAACCTAAGGATTTTGTGAGATTTTTGGGAGAGAGAATTAACGTTCAGGCTAAGAGTAACATTGATGGGGTGAAGAGATTTTTAGGAAAATTGGAAAAATTTGAGAATGATACGGTTTTCCTTTTAGATGATAAATTGGAAAAAATAATGGAAATACCACTTTCTAAATTAAAGAAAGCAAATTTAATATATGAATTACCAAATGGCATATTAAATAGTGAGGAGGAATGATGAAAGGGCGAGATCAAAAAATATTTTTGGAAGCACTTGATGAACTTGAAAAAGAAAAGGGAATTTTAAAGGAAGAATTGCTGGAAACAATAGAAACCGCATTGCTTGCGGCATACAAAAAAAATTATGGTGAAAAGGACAATGTAAAGGTAACAATTAATAGAAATAGTGGAGATGTAAAGGTTTATTCACAAAGACTGATTGTAGAAAACGTAGAAAATCCCGAAGAGGAAATTAGTCTGCAAGATGCAATTTCTGTTAAAAAGCGTGCTAAACTAGGAGATATTCTAGATTTGGAAATTAATGCAGAAAATTTTAAGAGAAATGCTATTCAGAATGCAAAACAGATTGTTGTACAAAAAGTTAGAGAATGTGAAAAAAGAAATATCTTTAATAAATTTAAAGAAATTGAAAATTCAATTGTTTCTGCAAATGTTAGAAAGACTGATGAAAAAGGAAATTTGTATGTGGATATAAATGGACTTGAAGCAATTGTACCAGCAAAGGAATTATCGCCAGTAGATGTATTCAGGCAAGGAGATAGAATTAAAATTTATATCGGTGCTGTGGAAGAATCTACAAAATTTACAAAAACTTTTGTTTCAAGAAAATCTGAAGAATTACTTCGAGGACTGCTTGAATTAGAAGTTCCTGAAATTTATGAGGAAATTATTGAAATCAGAAACATCGCAAGGGAAGCGGGAAGCCGTTCTAAAGTGGCTGTTTACTCAAATGATGAGAATCTGGACGTTAAAGGTGCATGTATTGGGCGTAATGGAATGAGAATCCAAAATATTATCGATGAACTTTGTGGAGAAAAAATCGATATTGTTCTTTGGAATGAGGATATAACGGAATTTGTAAAAAATGCCTTAAATCCTGCAGAAGTTCTGTCAGTAGAAATCATTGAGGAAGGCGAAGAAAATATGAAAGTTGCAAGAGTGCTTGTAGCAGAAAATCAGTTATCGCTTGCAATTGGTAAAAAAGGTCAAAATTCAAGGCTTGCAGCAAGACTGTGCGGTGTAAAAATTGATATCCATACAGAGCCATCTGAGGTAGAGGAGAATAGAGAATTTGAAGAAAAAAGTGCTTTTGGGGATTCGTTAGATGAAATAGAAAGCATTGAAAAATCTGATAATCTGCAAGATGATTATGAAGTTGAAGAAAGTGCGTTTGCCGTACTTAACGAAGATGGTGAATAAAAAAGATCAATTTTAAATTAAATTGTATCAAACAAGGAGATGAACGGATAGTTTGGATACATTGAATAAAAATGTAAAAGAAATAAACAAGCCTGAAAGAATGTGTATATGTTGCAGAAGAAAAGGTCAAAAAAATGAATTTTTTCGGATAACTGAGCAGGATGGAAAATATATTTTTGATAAGGAAATGAAAGTTCAGGCAAGAGGATTTTACGTCTGTAAAACGAACGAATGCATTGAAAAGCTTTCAAAACATAAGAAATATAATATTGAAATTGAACAGCTAGTAAAAATGCTGGAGCAAGTAAAGAATGAAAAGAAAAACATAATAGATATTTTAAGGCCAATGAAAAATTCTGAATATTTTGTGTTTGGAATAGATGAAGTTTTTGATGGAATAAAACGTGATAAGATAAAACTTGTGATTATTCCATCAGATATAAAGGCAAAATATATTGAAGAATTTGAAAAAATGAAAAAAAATTTTAATTTTGAAATTATATTTATTGAAAAGAAAGAAGAATTAATAAGACTTTTTTCAAGAGATGTAAATGTCATAGGTATTTTTAACAAAAAAGTAATAAAAGGAATATTAAGCAAAGTGGAGGTGATGAATGGATGAAAGTGCATGAATTAGCAAAGGAAAATGGTTTTACGGCAACAAAATTTATGGAGGAAATCAGAAAATTTGGGGTAGATAAAAAACACCACATGAATGTACTAAGTGATGAAGAAGTAAGCCTTATAAGGAAAAAACTTCAAAAAGGTGTCCAAAATAATCAAAATAACGGTAAAACGGAGAATCTGAATAAAAAAGAAATTAAATCAAATGAAAATATTGCAAAAATAGTAAATAGCCATTCAGACAATCAAAAAAACAATAGTATTGAACATAATAAAATTAATGAACAAGAAAACATTAATAAAAATTATGACAAATCAAAACAGCCATTGGAAAAAGATATTAAACTAAATGCAGAAAATAAATCAGATAATAGTAATAAAAATAATCTGAATAATACAAAAGATTTAGATAATAATAAAAATCATAAATATGAGCAGTCAAATAAATTTGATAAAAAAGAAAATAAAAAGAAAATGGAGATGAAAGTTAATTTGAGTAGTCAGAGTAATAAAATGAATGAAGTAAATAAAGATAAGCAGAATTTTCAAAATAGAGAGAACAGAGAAAATGGAGGAAGAAACTTCCAAAATCGAGACAATCGAAATAGGGAAGACAGAAACAAAGACGGATTTAGAAGAGAAGGAAGAGATAATTTCAGAAAAGATAATAGAAACTTTAACAGAGATGGAAATTTTCAATCAAGAGATAGCCGTGATAACCGAAGCTTCCAAAATAAAGACAATCAAGACAATAGGGAAAATGGAGGAAGAAACTTCCAAAATCGAGATAACCGAAACAGAGAAGATAGAAACAAAGATGGATTTAGAAGAGAAGGAAGAGACAACTTCAGAAAAGATAATAGAAACTTTAACAGAGATGGAAATTCTCAATCAAGAGATGGCCGTGACAACCGAAGTTTCCAAAGTCGAGATAGAGATAACCAAAGTAGCACAAGAAACTTTAGAGACAGACAGGACAATAGAGGATTTTCTGATAAAGGCGGATTTAATAAGGACAGAGATGACTTTAGAAGAGAAAGCCGAAGTTTTTCTAATGCTAAAAAGGAGCCAGCATCTGAAATTCCTTCAGCATCAGTAGCTGAAAAAGGGAAAGCTGGTGGAAAAGGAAAAGGAAAATTTGAGAAGAAAAAATACGAAAAAAATAGAAGAGACAGAGAACATCAAGAAAAAGAACTTCGTTCAGACTTTAGAAAAGACGACAAAAAGAAAAAGAAAAACAAGAAACAAGAAAAAGTTGTCAAAGATGAAATTGTTAGAATTGAAGGAGAGAGCATAGGAATGATAACAATTGGAGAAGAGATTGTTATTAAAGATTTAGCTGAAAAACTAGGAATTAATGTTTCTGATATAATTAAAAAATTCTTTATGGAAGGAAAACTTCTTACTGCAAATGCAATTTTATCATTTGAAGAAGCCGAAGAAGTGGCTCTTGAATATGAAGTAATTGTAGAAAAAGAAGTAGTTGAAGAAGTGAGTTATGGTGAAAAATACCAGCTTGAGCAGGAAGATACAGATGAAGAACTTGTAACAAGAGCACCTGTTATTACAATAATGGGACACGTTGACCACGGTAAGACATCATTATTAGATGCACTTAGACACACAAATGTAATGGGTGATGAAGCTGGAGGAATCACACAAAAAATAGGAGCTTATCAAGTAAACTGGAAAGGTCAAAGAATTACATTTATTGATACTCCAGGACATGAGGCGTTTACTGAAATGAGGGCAAGAGGAGCGAATATTACAGATATTTCGATTCTAATTGTAGCAGCTGATGATGGAGTAAAACCTCAAACTGTAGAGGCAATTTCTCATGCTAAGGAAGCAGGAGTTCCAATAATCGTTGCAATTAATAAAATTGATAAACCAGGTGCAGATCCTATGAAAGTCAGAACTGAATTGACTGAATATGGACTGATGTCACCTGAATGGGGAGGAACTACTGAATTTGTTGAAATTTCTGCAAAACAGAAAATTAATTTGGAAGAACTTCTTGAAACAATACTAATTACAGCGGAACTTGAAGAATTGAAGGCCAATCCAAATAAACGTCCTAAAGCGGTTGTAGTAGAGTCAAGACTGGATCCAAAAATGGGAGCAGTTGCCGATGTACTTGTGCAGGAAGGGACACTTAAAATTGGAGATGTGTTCGTAGCAGGGGAAGCTCATGGTAGAGTCCGTTCAATGCTTGATGACAGAGGTAAAAAAATAAATAAAGCCATTGTTTCACAGCCAGTAGAAATTACAGGATTTAATGTTGTGCCAAATGCAGGTGATGTTTTATATGGTGTAGAAAGCGATAAGCAAGCTAAAAAAATTGTAGAAGACTTTATTAGAGAGAAAAAGGTAAACGAGCAGAACAAGAAAAAACATATTTCACTAGAAAGCTTGTCTCAAGAATTAGAAGAACAAGAATTGAAAGAATTGAAATGTATTATAAGAGCTGATTCAAAAGGGTCTGTTGAAGCACTAAGAGAATCGCTTGAAAAACTTAATACTGAAAAAGTTGTAATTAATGTAATTCAAGGAAGTGCAGGAGCTGTAACAGAAGGAGACGTAAAACTTGCAGAAGCATCAAATGCGATTATAATTGCATTTAATGTACGTCCAACAACACCAGCTAGAATCATTTCTGAAAAAATTGGAGTAGAAATTAGAAACTATAACGTAATCTACCATGCAACTGAAGAAATTGAGAAGGCAATGAAAGGAATGCTTGATCCTGAATTTAAAGAAGTTTACTATGGAAGAATAGAAGTTAAGCAAGTGTTTAAAGTATCAAATGTTGGAAATATCGCTGGAGCAATCGTTGTTGATGGAAAAGTTACAAAAGATTCAAAAATTCGTGTAATTCGTGATGGAATTATCATTTTTGATGGTGAATTAGGTTCGTTAAAACGGTTTAAAGATGATGTTAAAGAAGTTGTAATGGGACAAGAATGTGGAATTGGTATCCAAGATTTTAATGATATTAAAGCTGGAGATATTATTGAATCGTACATTATGGAAGAAATCCCAAGATAACGAATAGATAGGTGATAATTGTATGAATGATAGAAGAAAAAGAGGACTGGAAAAGGAAATATCAAGAATTATCGGAATGACACTTTTAACAGAAATAAAAAATGACAAAATAAAAAATCTTGTATCAATTCACAAGGTTGAGCTGACAAAAGATGGAAGATACCTTGATTTAACATTTTCGGTACTAGATTTGAAAGATAGGGTAAATAAAGAAAAAATCGCCGAAGATTTGAATAAGTTAAAAGGTTTTTTTAGGAAAAAAATAGGTTCACAGCTGTCGATAAGATTTGTTCCAGAAGTGAGAATTCATTTGGATGACAGCGTTGAATACGGAGTAAAAATTGCTTCGATATTGAACGAAATAAAAAAGGATGATCACAATATTGAATAAAAACATGGATCTGCTTTAAAAATATAGAACTAGTTTGATTTTGAAGCAGTCCTTCAACTAAACAAAAAAGGAAGCGATTAATCTTGTAATGAAATGGGAATTAAAAAGCTATAATGAAGATTATTTGACAACAAAAAGTTCTGAATTTGGTGAAAGCAGATTAATTTCAAGGCTGCTTTTGAATCGAGGAATTGACACAAAGGAAAAAGTTTCTAAGTTTTTAAATTCAGATAAAAAAGATATTCATAATCCATTTTTATTTGAAAATATGGAAAAAGTCGTAGAAAGAATAAAAAAAGCTGGGAAAAATAAAGAAAAAATTGTAATTTATGGAGATTATGACGTTGATGGTATATCTGGAGTAGCATATCTAGTAATAATGCTACGAAAATTGGGACTTAATGTTGATTATTATATTCCAAATCGTGTTCACGAAGGGATAGGTATAAATAAAAACCTTTTAAATTTTTTGAAAAAACGGGATGCAAAATTATTTATAACAGTTGATATTTCAATAAATAACCATGAAGAGATATTAATGTTAAAAAATAGCGGTATCGATATAATTATAACAGATCATCATAGGCAGATTGGAGTTCTGGAAGATAAGAATCAGGAAAAAGAATTGGGTATTCTTACAATAAATCCAAAGACTAGTAAAACTTATCCAAATAAATCTCTCTCGGGTTCAGGAGTTGCCTTTAAACTTGCTGATGCTATTTATGAAAGATATGGTGCAAATAAAAAAATACTATATGATTATATGGATATTATAATGATCGGAACAGTTGCAGATGTTGTACCAATGACTGATGAAAACAGGTTTATCATAAAAAAAGGACTAAATAATTTAAAAAAAACCAAAATAAAAGGTTTAAAGTATATTATTAACTATTTGAAGATAAATCCTAGAAATATAACAACTAGCGATATTGGATTTTTTATTGCACCAATTTTTAATGCACTTGGAAGAATTGATAATTCAAAAATTGTTGTAAATTTCTTTATTCAGGAAGATGACTTTAAACTTTTCTCGATTATTGAGGAAATGAAGCGAGCTAATAAAATCAGACGTTATTTGGAAAATGAGATTTATAATGAGCTGGAAGAAAAAATACAGCGCCTAGAACGCCCGAAATATATTTTTATGAAAAGCAGAAAATGGCATTCTGGCGTAATTGGAGTAGTCTGCTCAAGAATCTCGATAAAATACAATATTCCAGTAATTCTTATTTCAATAAAAAATGGATATGGAAAGGCATCATGCAGAAGTATTGAAGGAATTAACATTTTTGATATTTTAAAAAGCGTGTCGGATAAATTGGAGCGATTTGGAGGACATGACTTGGCGGCAGGATTTCTTGTTTCAGAAAAATATTTAGGTGAAATTGAAAAACATCTGCGGCAAAGACTTGCAAGAAAAAATAGGGAAAATGTGCAAAAAACTTTGTATGTTGATGCATGGTTGAATATTGAGTATTTAAACAAAAGAAAATTACATGAAATAAATAGGCTGTCGCCTTTTGGGCTAGATAATCAGGAGCCGAACTTTATGGATTCAGACATTAATTTTCTAAATTTAACGAGATTTGGGATAAATAATCGACATTTTAAAGGATTTGTCAGAAAAAATAACCGTATTATTTCAGTAATTGGATATAATTTAGGACATAAATTGAAAGCAAATAATTTTTATAAGAAAAAATTTAAAATAGTTTATACTCCGATATTTAAGTCAGGACATTCAGATTTATTTATCGAATTGAAAATAAAAGATTTTAA
>NZ_CALHQO010000035.1:0-2210 GCF_938036635.1 uncultured Leptotrichia sp. | reverse complement strand
GATATGAAATATCTGAAAGTTTAGTGGAAATTTTTAAGGCTGCTAAAGTTCCAATTGAATTTGAAACTGAAAATGCAGGGTCAGATGTTTATGAAAAAACAGGGGAACTTATACCTGAAAGTCTTTATGAAAGTGTTGAAAGAAATAAAATTGCAATAAAAGGACCTATTACTACACCTATCGGAAAAGGGTTTAGAAGTATCAATGTGTATCTCAGAAAAAAATATGATTTATACACAAATTTTAGACCTTCTAGAAATTTGCCTGGAATTGAAACTCGATATGATAATATTGATTTGGCTATTTTTCGTGAAAATACTGAAGGAATTTATATCGGCGAAGAAAAATATGAAAATGAAGAAAAAACTAGTGCAATTGCTATAAAAAGAATTACGAGAAAAGGCAGTAAACGAATTATCCAAAGTGCTTTTGAATATGCAAAAAATAATGGAATTTCAAAAGTTACAGTTGTTCATAAAGCAAATATTTTAAAATATACTGACGGAATGTTTTTGGATATTGCGAGAGAAATTTCAAAAGAGTATGAAAATATTCAGTTGGAAGAGCTTATTATTGATAATATGTGTATGCAGCTTGTTACGAATCCAGAAAGATTTAAAGTGATTGTTACGATGAATTTATATGGAGATATTTTATCAGACTTAGTGGCTGGACTTGTAGGAGGACTGGGAGTTGCCCCGGGAGCAAATATTGGAGATGATATAGCTATTTTTGAAGCTGTGCATGGATCTGCACCGGATATTGCGGGGAAAAATAAGGCAAATCCTTTGGCATTGCTGCTATCTTCATTAGAAATGCTAAAATATTTAAAGTTGAATGATTTTACAGAAAATATAGAAAATGCTATTTTAAAGACATTGGAAGAAGGGTGTAAAACGAAAGATTTGGGTGGAAATGCTGCAACGACTGAATTTACAAAAAAAATTATTGAAAATTTAGGATAGGAGGGCATTATGAAAAGTGATTTTATAAATGAGCTCGGCACGTTATTTAATCTGAATAATTCGATTTCAGACGATATTTATAATAAGCTTGATGTGAAAAGAGGGCTTAGGAATAAAAATGGTACAGGGGTTCTGGTTGGATTAACTAAAATTGGTTCAGTTTTAGGGTATTCGGTAAACAAAAAAGGGAAAAAGATTCCAGAAAAAGGAAAGCTTTATTATAGAGGAATTTCAATTGACAAGCTTGTTGAGCAGTTTGAGGAGGAGAAGACATTTTGCTTTGAAAAAACGATGTTTTTGCTGCTTTTTGGGAAAGTTCCTTCTAATTTCGAATTAAAAATGTTTGTAAGCACGTTGAAAGAGTACAGGCACTTACCAGATGAATTTATAGAGGATTTTATCTTACGAAAACCTAGCACGGATATAATGAACCATCTTCAAAGAGCTGTTTTATGCCTGTACACGTTGGATGAAAATCCAAATGATGTGAGTTTATCAAATTTGATAGACCAGTCTTTTAATTTAATTGCAAAATTTCCAAGTTTATTAGTATACTGTTATCAGGCATGCAATTATAAGCATTTTAAAAAGAGTTTGATAATTCATAATCCAATGGAGGAATACAGCATTGCTGAAAATATTCTTCATATGCTTAGAAGCGACAGCAAATTTACAAAATTGGAATCTGAAATACTGGACTTAATTTTAGTTATACACGCAGAACACGGTGGTGGAAACAATTCAACATTCACTTCGCACGTAATTTCTTCCACAAGAACAGATACCTATTCTTCAATTTCTGCTTCAATCGGATCCTTAAAAGGGCCTATGCATGGTGGAGCAAATTCGATGGTTACAAAAATGATAGAAGATATGAAAAAAAATTCAAATCCTTATGATGAAATAAAGTTAAAAGAATATTTGAAACAAATATTTGAGAAAAAAGCATTTGACAAGACAGGTAGGATTTATGGAATGGGGCATGCAGTTTATACAGTTTCAGACCCACGTGCTGAAATTTTGAAAAAAAAGGCTTACGAACTGGCAAAGGAAAAAGATGCGCTTGAAGAATTTGAACTTTTTTCAAATGTTGAAAAATTTACGAAAGAAATTGGGAAAGAATTAAAAGGCAAGGATTTTGAAATTTGTGCAAATGTTGATTTGTATTCTGGTTTCGTCTATGATTTATTAGACATCCCACAAAACATTTTCACTCCACTTTTTTCATTAGCGAGAATTGCCAGC
>NZ_CALHQO010000034.1:0-2117 GCF_938036635.1 uncultured Leptotrichia sp. | reverse complement strand
GAAAGACAGTATAATTTTTTTAATTTAAAAAATATAATAATTTTGATTATACTATTTTTTACTTTTGTGTATATTCATATGGCTGGATATTCTGTGAAAAGTCTATATATCGCAATTTTTATATTTATAGCATTAACATTGTATCTTCTTATAGTCGAAAGATTTAAAGAAAGAGTGGAAGTTAATGATGAGATAAAGGAAATAAAGAATGAGCGTGAAAGAGAACATCACGTATTTTTGGATAAAGTAAAAGAAATAGAGGAAGTCGAAAAGAATCAAATTGAAAATATAATTTTAAAAAATTCAGATGATTATGATATTAAAGTATGGAAGATTGGAAGAGCGACTTCATTGCTGATAGGGAAAAGAACACCTAGAAACAAGGTGGATATAGACGTGAGTGAAGGAGTATATTCAAATTTGGTAAGCAGGGCTCATGGAATGTTGAACAGAGTAAATGGAGTTTGGTACTATGAAGATTTAGGTTCGCAAAATGGAAGCGGAATAGAAAAGAAAGATGACAGAAGAAAAATAAAATTAAAAAGAAATGTGCCTGTAAAAGTTGAAAGTGGAGACATAATATATTTAGCAACAACGAAAATATTGTTGAAATAGTGATTTATTCAAGGAAGTAGGTTAAAAATGGAGAATAATTTAAATAATCAAAAGCCAGTGGAATTTTTTTCAGCTGAAAGAATAAAGATAGAAATAGATGGACAGCAGATACTTTGGAGAGATATGAATCTTGAAATAGATTCAAAGATAGGGGAACATACAATTGGGAAAATAAAATACGTGGCATCACCGAACCAGTTAAGTTTATACGATGCCCTGATAGATAAAAAAGGCGACAAGACAATAGTAGTTACAGGAAAAAGCAACATATCGGATGAAGCAGGAAATGCTACAGATAAAATATTCTTAAATGGAGTAATAAGCAAACTTAGGATAAAGGAAACAAAGGCAGGAGCATTAGCAGTTGAGTTAGTGTGCAGTTCAAAGAGCATACTTCTTGACAGAATACCGAGATACCGTTCATTTCAGGATCCGACACTTACGTATACAGATATAGCACAGGAAGTGAATAAAAATTATAATGATGGAGAAACATTGGTAAATGTAGGGGAAGATATGCAGGCAGTACCAAGAATGACAATCCAGTATAATGAAACAGACTGGGAATACTTAAAGAGAATAGCATCGTATACAGGACAGCCACTAATGGCAAATTCAAATAAAGTTCTGGTAGGATTTTTCAAGAATATGCCAGCACAGACACCAAACTTGACATATTCATATTTTGGAAAGGAAACAGAGGAGGAAAGAACGTATTACAGGGTAGAAGGAACGGAAGTGTATTCAGTATCAACCCCAATAAAATTAAAAATTAGAAACAGAGTATCAGGCGAAGAAGTGGAAAATGACTACTATGTAATAGAAAGCAGAATATACAATGAAGGAAACACCTTAAAATGCGAATACAAGCTAGGAAAACAGACAGACTACTTTGTAGATCCAATACCGCACGAAAAGATAAGAGGAGCAGTGATAGAAGCGAGAACAGTACATATTGCAAGAACAGATGAGAGCAAGAGTGAGCATGGAAGGACTGATGGAAGTTCGGATAATCTTGAAGGCAGAACTATGGGATTAAGACCTGTAAATATATACGTTGCTGAGGAGCAGGAAAAAAATAATAACAGAAGTCAGGAAGTGAAGGCAAGCGATATTGCAGTTATGACAGTTGACTTGACAGAAGGGCTAAGAAAACTTGGAGGTGCAGTGCAAAGTGAAGGGAATAAATATGCTGGAAAGAGTTATTTTCCATATGTAACTCCATATAGTCAAAGTAATACAGGATTTACACCAGCACCAGAAATAAATGACAGAGTAGCACTTTATTTTCCAAGTGAAAACGAAACGCATGCTTTGGTAATGGGAGCGGTTAATAATGATGGGAATGGAAGATTTACAAATCCTGATAAAAGGAACTTTACATTAGGACCAAGTCAAGTGGCTAAAGGAGGAACACCTGCGAATGAAGGGAAACCGATGTACAACTTTACTTTGGATAGTGAGAAGTTTATTGTTAGTGTTGGTAGTATAATAAGTTTACA
>NZ_CALHQO010000033.1:0-1062 GCF_938036635.1 uncultured Leptotrichia sp. | reverse complement strand
CCATAAACTCAAGCATTTCTTCATAGGACAGGCTATTAAAAACTTCCTTTTTCAACTTTGCAAGTGCTATCTGAGGAAAACTTATATCAAGTGCCACCACTTTCTTTGGATTTTCTGCAAGCATGGAAAACACATTATCTCCCGCAGACAGTATCCCAAAGCATATATCATTTTCCTGTATATTAAGACTTTCGAGCAAAACCTCTGTATCTTCCCAGCATTGGGAATACCTTATCAAAGAAAAATCAACTCTGTTTTCTTTTACTTCGCTTTTCAATTATGTTCCTCCTAATTTGTTTGTAGTTTTAAATTTTTAATAAAAATCAGTCATCTAATTTTTTGATAATCCCTGTACTTCCGTCAAATTGAACTATATCTCCTGTTTTTAGAATGCTTGTTGCACCCTGTACTCCAACTATAGCAGGGATATTCATCTCTCGTGAAATAATTGCACTGTGGGATAAAAGGCTTCCTTTTTCTACAATAAGTCCTTTTAATAAAGGAAAAACCATAACCCAGCTTGGATCTGTGGATTTTGTTACAACTATATCTCCATCTTCAACTTCTGTATTCATCAGATTTAATACAACTTTTACCTTTCCTTTGACAATTCCTTTGCTACATCCAGTTCCTTTCAAAGTATTTTCATCCAGTTGTGAATTTCCTGTCAAATCTTCATAATAAAAATTTTCTCCTAGAAATCCTTTTGTTAAAAATCTGTCAGGAAGAATCATCTCAGTTTCGTATTTCCTGTATTCTTCCTTTCTCAGATCTATAAGTTTTTTTAAATCAACATCAATTATTGAGCCGTCAACAAGTCCAAAAATTTCATCAACAGTAAGGTAGAATACATCTTTTTCATTATTTATAAGGTTATCGTTTTTCAGATGAGTTCCCATTTTTTTCATAATTTTTCTTACTGTTCCAAAAACTTTTGTCCGTTCATATCTTAGATTTTCTCTCAATTTTATAAATTTTTTTGCATAAAATACAGTTTTTTTCAATAAATATTTCTTTACAGGATTTATTTTCAGGCTGTCATATATTTTTTTCTGTTCTTCT
>NZ_CALHQO010000032.1:0-3555 GCF_938036635.1 uncultured Leptotrichia sp. | reverse complement strand
AAAAAGGTGGGGTTATGGCAATAAGTTTATTTAGTTGCAGCTATATGGGTGTAGATACTTATGTTGTGGAAGTAGAGGTTGATTTATCCAGAGGGCTGCCTGTATTTAATATAGTTGGAATGGGAGATCAGGCGATTTCTGAAAGCAAGGAGCGAATTAGAAGCTGTTTTAAGAATGTGGGGTTTGAATTTCCTGTCAGACGTGTGCTGGTGAATTTATCACCTGCAAATATCAGAAAAAAAGGCAGTCATTTCGACTTAAGCATATTTTTAGGTATACTTGCGAATACAGGTCATATTTCAAATATAGAAATATTAAAAAAATATCTAATTTTAGGAGAGATTTCCTTAAATGGAAAAATAAAATCAATAAATGGAGCAATAAACGCCACAATTTTAGCAAAAGAAACAGATTTTACAGGCGTTGTTGTCCCAATGGAAAATTATAATGAAGCAAAATTAATTTCAGGTGTAGAAATTATTCCTGTTGATGAAATTACAGAATTACTAGATTTTCTAGATGGAAAAATTGATATAAAAACATTGTGTAAAAAAGCTGTCGAGATGAATGCTTCAAAATCAGAAAAAGATAAAAACTTAGATGAGACTGTTGATTTTTCAGATGTAAAAGGGCAGCTACTTGCAAAAAGGGCTTTAGAAATTGCAGCCGCTGGTGGACACAATGTATTTCTAATAGGCGATCCTGGTTCAGGTAAATCAATGCTTGCAAAAAGATTTAACACAATTTTACCTGATATGCCTGAAGAAGAAATAATAGAAACAACCAAAATTTACAGTATTTCAGGAATGTTAAGCCAAAGTGAGCCAATAATTCGTAAACGCCCATTTAGAGCTCCACACTATTCAGCGACACAAGTAGCTCTAGTAGGCGGTGCAAACAGAGTTGGTGAAATTACTTTAGCACTAAATGGAATATTATTTCTAGATGAAATTGGAGAGTTTGAAGGAAAAACATTGGAAACGTTAAGACAGCCTTTGGAAGATGGAAAAATCGTTATTTCAAGAGCAAACCTAAGTGTAACCTATCCAGTAAAAAATATTACAATAACTGCTTCAAATCCTACTCCAAGCGGATATTTCCCTGATAACCCACTATGTAACGACAGTCTAAAAGAAATTAAACGTTATCAGAAAAAATTTTCAGGTCCACTTCTTGATAGAATGGATTTATACGTAGAAATGCATCAGTTAAAAAAAGATGAAATTTTTGATGAATCTCTATCAGAAAAATCCAAAGAAATTCAAAAAAGAGTTATAAAAGCTCGTGAAGTACAAAAACAACGTTTTAATTCAAATACTCTAAATAGAGATATGAATAAGAAACAGTTAAATAAATATTGCAAAATAGATGAAGAAAGCGAAGAAATTATGAAATCTGCCATTGATAATTTAAAATTGTCAGTCAGAATGTTTGATAAAATCTTGAAGGTATCCAGAACAATAGCAGATTTAGATGGTGAAGAAAATATAAAAAAAGAACATTTATTGGAGGCACTAAATTATCGCCGAAAATAAATAGCACTAAACTTATTAAAAAGAATTTTTCAATAATAAGCAGTCTTAATACTTGTAAAATAGCATAGTAAAACTAGTTTAAAACAAAACTCAAAAATTATGACTATTTTATTCAAACCCTAAATTATATAATTTCTAGCAGTTCAATTTTTAATGGGTTCGAGTATAAAATCAGAAAATTTATGAAATTAAATTTATTTTCTGTAAAATTACAAAAGTTTTTAAAATGGATACTTAAAAATTAAATTTGATTTTTTTTACAATTTGGCAAAACAAAAAAATGTGTAACTATTCAAATAAAACTGAGTAATTACACATTTTTACATCTCTTTGATTTCTTATTTTTTCTCATTAATCCGTTCTTCTATGAAATCAAGCAACTCTTTTCTTCCAGTATTTTTTAATGAAGAATAAAAAAATACATCTTCATTTTTAAATACAAGTTTTTTCCTGATTTCCTTTAACTGCTTAAATTTTTCATTGTTTGACAATTTATCAGCTTTTGTAAATATTATATAATATTCAATTTCAAAATGTTCTAACCATTTTAACATTTCCATATCCTCATTTGATGGAACTCTACGCAAATCCAGCAATAAAAAAACTACTTTTTCACGATTTGAAACAAGATAGCTTTCTATTGTTTTCCCCCAATTCCTTTTCACAGCCTCAGGCACTTTAGCAAATCCGTATCCTGGCAAATCTACAAAATGAATCTTGTTATTTATCAAAAAATAATTGATTAACTGTGTTCTTCCTGGTGTTTTACTAGTTCTTGCCAAATTTTTTCTTTTTGTAAGTGAATTTATTAGTGAAGATTTTCCCACATTTGATCTTCCGATAAAAGAAAATTCCACAGTGTTATTGAATTCTGGATAATCTTTTTCCACAACTGCTGATTTCACAAATTCTGACTTGCTTATTTCCATGCTTCACCTCTTTTTTATTTTTCTAATTTTTAAACTCATTTTTTGCATTTTCCAACGAAGTTTCTTCAGGAATAAAGTACCAGATTCTATTAATCATTCTTCCATCCCCAGTTATTTCATACTGCTCAATTTTTTTATTTAGTAAAAACGCTGGCAATACTGATAATCCTTTAATTGGATTTACTGCAATATCCATCTTTTCTTTTGCATATCCATAAACTTCTGGAATATATTTCCATCCAGATGGTGCAACTAATTTTTTCACAATTCCCTGAATAACCTGTCTTTGACGTTCATCACGCTTAAAGGCTGTATCACTTTTTCTATGTCTTGTATAGGCAAGTGCCATTCTCCCTCTTAAATTATAAACTTGACCTTGATTAAAATGAAATACTTCCTGATCAAAATAGTCTTGATCAAAAGTGTGATTTGAAACAACATCGACTCCATCAATCAAATTAGTCAAGTTCATAACATCTTCAAATCTAAATCTTACATGATAATTAATTTTGGTATCAAGAAAGTTTTCCACAGCATCAATTGTACATTGCACACCGCCAAAATGATGTGAATGCGTGATTTTATCCTGCTTATAATTTTCACAAGGAATCTCTGCATATGTATCACGCGGAATCGAAATCATTTTTACCTGTGCCAGATAAGGCACAACCCTTATAACAACTAGCCCATCGCTCCGAGAACCTTCTGTTGGCTGATTAGCATACGCATCTACTCCTATAATAAGAATATTAAATGGTACAGAAAGCCAACCTATAAGCACCACTAAAAATATCCCCAATATTATAAATACTTTTTTCATTTTTTCACCTCTTAATTTTTACACTTTTTCAAGTAACATATTTTAAATAACACAAAGTAAATTATTTAAAGCCTATATTTGACTTTATAACTTTTTAGCCTAATAAATTTTATCTTCTAATACTATTTCCCATTTAAATAGTAAAAATCAAAAAATCCGTGAAATTAAAGCCTTTTTTACAAGATTGTACTGTTTATAACCTATGTAATTATAAAATTCCTTTAATTAAATTTTGAAAAGCTACTCATTGTTAATAAATGTTTTTCATAAT
>NZ_CALHQO010000031.1:0-1523 GCF_938036635.1 uncultured Leptotrichia sp. | reverse complement strand
GAGGTGAGATATGAAAGTTGGAATTTTAGGAACAGGATCTTATGTACCTGAAAAGATAATGACAAACGATGATTTGGGAAAGATTGTGGATACAAATGATGAGTGGATAACAGTTAGAACCGGTATCAGGGAAAGAAGAATTATAGATGAGAATGAAGGAACATCAGATTTAGCATTTAGGGCTGCACAAAAAGCAATTGAGGATGCAGGAATTGATAAAAATGAAATTGACTTAATTATTGTTGCAACTATGACATCTGATTATGGAACTCCATCAACTGCCGCACTTGTTCAGGATAAATTGGGAATAAATGCAGCAGCATTTGACTTGAGTGCAGCTTGTACGGGGTTTGTTTACGCTTACTCTGCTGGACATAGTTTTGTTAAAGCTGGGATTTATAAGAAAGTATTGGTTATTGGAGCAGAAGCAATGTCAAGAGTAGTTGACTGGACTGACAGGGGAACTTGTATTCTATTTGGAGATGGTGCAGGAGCTGTTGTACTTGGAGAAGTAGAAACTGGAGGATACTTAGCGAGTCATCTTGTAGCTGACGGTTCTGGAGCATGTGAATTATTAGTGCCTGCAGGAGGTACTAAAGAGCCTGTATCTAAAGAAAAGATTGATAATAAGGATATTTATCTGAAAATGAATGGAAGAGAAATTTTTAAATTTGCAGTAAGGGTTTTCCCAGAAACTGTAGAAGATGTATTGACTCAGGCTGGAATAACTGCTGATGATGTTGATTTATTTATTCCACATCAGGCAAATATCAGAATTATTGAGTCAATTGCAAAAAGATTTAAGCAACCACTTGATAAATTTTTTGTAAATTTGGATAAATATGGAAATACTTCGGCTGGATCAATTCCGATAGCACTTGATGAAGCGATAAAGGAAGGAAAGCTTAAGAAGGGTGATAAGTTTGTTGCTACTGGATTTGGTGGTGGACTGACTTATGGTTCGATTTTGGTAGAAATTTCAAAATAGTTGTAAAATAACTAGAAATCAAGTTTTTTATAGAAAATTAGAATAATACGAAAAGATAAATTTGAAAAATAGATTGATGTGATTTTATGAACTTTTTTAAAATGAATAAAAATAAAAAATTATAGGAGGAAAATTATGAATTCAAAAATATTTTGGGGATTGGTAATAATTGTTTTAAGTTTGTTTAAATTTATACCTGAGGATATTATGAAATATATTGTAAACTATCAGGTTGTAATGATTCTTGTGGGAGGTTATTTTCTTATTAAGAAGAAAAAACATGGTTGGATTTTCTTGATTGTAGGAATATATTTATATGTTACTCAATATGTATGGGAAGACTTGCCATTATTTATAGTTCCATTAATTTTAGGGCTAGTTGTCTTTGGGCTTGGTGTAAAAGAAATTACTGATAAAAATAAACTAACTAAATTTAGCAGCAAAGATGTTAAAGAATCAAAAAATGAAGAAATAGTGGATGCAGAAGAAGTGAAAAAATAAATACAATGAATATTTATTTAAAATCACTTGAATT
>NZ_CALHQO010000030.1:0-1966 GCF_938036635.1 uncultured Leptotrichia sp. | reverse complement strand
AACTTACAAATTTTAAAACAATTATAAGAAAATTAATATTGAAAATTGTAAAAAAAAATTGTAAAATTAAACAAATATATCTAGAAAAGGAAAAGGAGTTTAAAAATGAAAAAATATTCAAAAATCTTATTTTTAATAACAGCAGTAACTATGATTTCAAGCTGTACAGTAGCACCTCTTACGGGGAGAAGACAATTAAAGCTGGTAAGTGATGAAAGTGTTGCCTCAAGTTCAGTTTCTGCTTATAGGCAGTTTATTCAGCAGGCTAGTGCTAAAGGGCTGATTGCAAATGATACAGCTGATGGGCAAAGATTGAGAAGAATTGGTGGAAGAATTTCAACAGCAGTTGAACAATATTTAAATGAAAATGGATTATCAAAGAAGTTAGGAAATTTACAATGGGAGTTTAATTTAATAAAAACTAACGAAATAAATGCGTTTGCAATGCCAGGTGGGAAAATAGCCTTTTATACTGGAATAATGCCAGTTCTTAATAGTGACGCAGGAGTCGCATTTGTAATGGGGCATGAAATTGGACACGTTATTGGAGGACACCATGCGGAAGCTTCAAGTAATAGGGCACTTGCAGGAATTGCTGCAACTGTAACAGATGCTGTAACAGGAGGAAACGCTGTATCTTCTCTTGTTTCAAGCGGACTGTCCATTACACTTTTGAAATTTAACAGAACACAGGAATATGAAGCAGATAAATATGGAATGATATTTATGGCAATGGCTGGATATAATCCATCTGAAGCAATTACGGCACTTGAGAGAATGGACTCAATAGGTTCAGGGAAAGGAGCTGAAATTCTATCAACACATCCATCTGGAAAAAATAGAATTGAAGCAGCTAGAAAATTCTTGCCTGAAGCAATGAAATATTATAAAGCAAGATAGATTGATAATATAAATTACCATATTTTTATTCTCATATTGAATAAAACTTTGATAGGAAAAATAATCAAAAAAAGTATGAAAGGAAATGTTGTGAATAATAAGATAAGTATCGCTCCGATGGTAGACAGAACGGATAGAAATTTTAGAAATTTTGTAAGAATGATAAATAAAGACGTTTTACTGTATACAGAGATGATAACGGCACAGGCTATTCTTAATGGAGATTTAGACTATATTCTAGGATTTGATGAAGTGGAGCATCCAATTGTTCTACAAATTGCGGCAACAAATCCAGAAGAAGCATATAGGGCTGTAAAAATCGCTGAGAAATACAATTATGATGAGATTAATCTAAATGTCGGGTGTCCATCAGACAGAGTGTCTGGAAATATGATGGGTGCTTATCTTATGGCATTTCCAAAAGAAGTAGCAAATATAGTGAAAGCAATGAAGGAAGCAACAGGTAAACCGATTTCGATAAAGCATAGAATAGGGATTGATGGAAAAAATATATTGCCAGCCTCTTTCGAACGAACACTATTAGACAAATACGAAGATATGGTAAATTTTATTAATACTACTAAAGAAATTGGGGTAAATAAATATATTATCCATGCGCGGATAGCAATACTTGCAGGACTTGATCCAAAACAGAACAGAAGTATTCCGCCTCTTAGGTATGATGAAGTTTACCGTGCAAAAAAAGAATATCCTGATTTACATATAGAAATTAACGGTGGAATTAAAAATGTTAAGGAAATTGATGAACATTTAAAATATGTTGATTCTGTAATGCTAGGACGTGAAATTTATGATAATCCTATGATTCTGACTGAATTTGGAAAATATTACGGAAAAGAAATAAATATCACTCGTAAAGAAATCATAGAAAAAATGATTCATTATATTGAAAATATGGAAAAACAGCAATTGCGTCCACATCTGTTTCTAATGCATACACATGGGTTATTTCATAACATACGTGGCAGTAAAGCTTGGAAAAGAGCGATTAATGAGCCAAAAGCAGATTCTAGAACATTGAGAGAGCTATTAAAGAAAATTGAAG
>NZ_CALHQO010000029.1:0-1402 GCF_938036635.1 uncultured Leptotrichia sp. | reverse complement strand
AAAAAATAGAGCTGCATAATTTTAGAAACTATAGCAATTCTTCACAATTAACTTTTGAAAAATTTATTTTGAAAAAATTAAACCCTTTATAGATAAAGATATTATTAAAGTTTTGACAGGAATAAGGAGAAGCGGTAAATCTGTAATGTTAAAATTGATTATGAAAGAATTGAAAAAAAACGGTGTTGATGAAAATCAATTTATTTATATCAATTTTGAAAATTTAAGAAATAGACATCTTTGCTATGCGGATACATTGAATGAATATATATTGAAAAAAGCAGAAAATATTCAAGAAAAATGCTATTTATTTTTGGATGAAATTCAGGAAGTAAAAGAATGGGAAAAGTGTATAAATTCATTAAGAACAGAAGATAAGCAATTTGATATTTATATAACAGGTTCCAACGCTAAACTATTATCGGGAGAACTTGCAACTTACCTTGCAGGAAGATATGTTGAAGTTGAAATTTATCCTTTTTCATTTAAAGAGTTTTGTTCAATATACCAAAATATAAATCAAAATATTTCAAAAGAAGAAATGTTTGAAAAGTATGTCAAACTAGGTGGAATGCCATTTTTACATAATTTGAATTATGAAGCGGAATCAAGCATGCAATATTTAAAAGATATATATTCATCAATAATATTAAAAGATATTACTCAAAGAAACAATATAAGAAATACTGAATTATTAGAGCGAATCATCAATTACATTGTAATGAACATTGGGAATACATTTTCTGCAAATTCAATTTCAAAATATTTTAAAAGCGAAAATAGAAAAGTTGCAGTAGATACTGTGCTAAATTACATAAAAGCCTGTGAAAACGCATTTCTAATTCACAAAGTCCCTCGTTACGAAATACAAGGTAAAGAAGTTCTAAATGTGAGTGAAAAATATTATATTGCAGACCATGGAATAAGAGAAGCTATTTTGGAAACAAACGAAAGAGATATAAATCAAATTTTTGAAAATATTGTATATATGGAATTATTGCGAAAAGGCTATAACATAAAAATTGGAAAATTGAATAATTTAGAAATAGATTTTGTCTGTACAAAAACAAATAATGAGAAAATTTATATTCAGGTGGCATATTTACTTGCCTCTGAAGACACTATAAAAAGGGAATTTTTACCATTTGAAAAAATTAACGATAATTATCCTAAATATGTAATTTCTATGGACAGATTTGATATGTCAAGAAACGGGATAAAACATTTGAATATTATTGATTTTTTATTGAAAGACTAAAAAAAGCTGAAAATATTTATAAATTAAAATTTTTAGAAAGAATGGTGCGAATATGATAAAAACTTTATATAAAGAAAAATGTTTGAGGTATTTTATAGCGCCTGACATAATATCTATAATTATCTTTTTATTTTATGCTCCAGT
>NZ_CALHQO010000028.1:0-1076 GCF_938036635.1 uncultured Leptotrichia sp. | reverse complement strand
ATGCAATGAATATGGAAAGATTTAGCTTTCACGATTTAGCAAACTATCCCAACCGCCCTGCACCTACCAATTATAAAAAAGTTCGAGAAGAATATTTTAGAAAAAATCCTGACAAAATTCCTCCAAGTATGAGAGATCAGTATGCGAAGTAAGATAAAACAGAATATTTAAAGAAAGGAAGAAAAGTCAATGTCACAAATTATTCAAATTTTTAACGATTCTTCATCATTAACATTGAAACTCATATTTTTGGCTTCTGTTATACTGCATATTCTCATTATAGTCCTATCTATAAGACGTAAACCTCTCGAAGGAGTAACAAAAGGAAAAGTATGGATTACATATCTTGTATCATACTGGTTATTAGGATCTGTGGCAGGATCAATTGCAGGAGCTGCTTTATTCCTTATACTAAAAGGTATATTTTACATTCTTAGCCTGTTTAATTATAGTCATCCAACTGAAATTACGATTTCTACAATTGCAACAGCTGTACAATTTATAACTGGAGCAATTACTTTTGCTGTATTGAACAAAAAATATCTAACTTCCAAAGATAATATTGCCAGAGAAGAAAATACTACTACAAAGCAATACATCTTACTAATTTTAAAACTAATCGGAATAGGAATGCTTGTATTATTTGCAATACCGTTAATTGCTCTATTTATAGCAGGCTATTTAGTATTTAAAGTGCTAGGAATTGGGAACTTCATTGGAAATGTTGCAGTAAACAGAGTTAGAGAAGTACACGATGATATCGATATCCATACTTACGAAAGACAACGATATAGTGGAAATGTTCAGCCACATGAACGAATTATTTCAGATTCAGAAGCAGAAGAAATTAAGGAAAGAATTAAAAAAAGAAATCAAATTTTTAAATAAAAAAGGAAGTGAAAATAATGAAAAAATTATTATTAGCAGGACTGTTAATTGGAAGTTTTGCATTCGGACAACAAATTACTGTGAAAAAAGGGAGCTACTGTACTGGATTTTCTAGTATAGGTGGAGATTTTGGAAATGGTACAGGAGATTATTTTAGATTTTACGATACTTGCAATATTAACGGAACA
>NZ_CALHQO010000027.1:0-1087 GCF_938036635.1 uncultured Leptotrichia sp. | reverse complement strand
CTATTTCAGGAATGCTGTAATATTTTTCATAGTTATTTTTATCATTCAATTCATTATCATCATATGAAATGATATTGCCATTTTTATCTAAAATAATGTTTTTTAC
Source organism: uncultured Leptotrichia sp. (assembly GCF_938036635.1). Taxonomy (NCBI): domain Bacteria; kingdom Fusobacteriati; phylum Fusobacteriota; class Fusobacteriia; order Fusobacteriales; family Leptotrichiaceae; genus Leptotrichia; species uncultured Leptotrichia sp. The sequence goes on along the minus strand of NZ_CALHQO010000027.1, from coordinate 981 downwards.
TGTAACCGCTAAAATTTCTTCTCCAGCAGAAACAGAGCCGTAAAAATATTTTAAAGTCAAGTGTCCACTATCGTCTTTTTTGTAATAAATATTTGGCAATGCTGAGTATGTAGACAAATCAACGACATTATAGAAAGCCATGTTGTCATAGGTATGTTCGAGTCTAGCTTGAGAAAGTTTTGTTACAAATGCCTTTAAATTTTTTACTTCATTAACTTCTTTTGCGATTTTTGGAAGATTTTCTATTTTTATTTTTACTTTTGTATTTTTAGGACGGATTTTTAATTTTTTGGCTAAATCCTTATTATATGTAAAATTCACTGTTACTGTGTCTCCATTTTTAAACTGCTTGTCTTTAGGATAGTCAATGCTAATTTCTCCATTATCTAGAAATTCCATTTCTTTTTGTGCTTTCTTATTATTATTCGCTTCCTCTTTTATCTTGTAATAGTAGTCGTATTTTGTCTCCCATGATATTGAGGCATTTTCTGAATCTCCAGTGACTCTGACAGCATAAGCTTTGCTAAAATCGACATTATCTAAAAATATATAATTCACGCCAATATTGTAAAGTACCAATGCTCCTACGATTACAGCCGCTATAATTCCAATTTTTTTCTTTTGTCCTGAATCCATCTTGTTGTATTTTTCTTTGGCAGTTTGGATTCCTGCTTGTACATCCGCCATTTCAAAGTCCTTGCTTTTAAATGCCTTGAAATAGTTTGTTGTTGTAGAAATAACTGCTAGAATTAGGAACAGCACTGAAAAGAATATCCATAGTTTCGGATTTGGATTTGGTATTTCCTGCTGATTGCTCATCATTGACATTCCAGCTGCAAGTGGATTTTTTACTATATTCATATATTTATCCACTTTTATAATTTCCAAAATTCCGATTAATGCGACTCCAACTGCTGATAAATAATTTATTTTTGTAAAATTGCTTGTCAAATTTTCCTTTTTCATTTTTAAATATGACAG
>NZ_CALHQO010000026.1:0-2267 GCF_938036635.1 uncultured Leptotrichia sp. | reverse complement strand
ATTTTTTGAAAATAAAAATTAAACTCACTTCGTTCAGACAGAAATTTTTATTTCCAAAAAATCACGACATTTTTAATCCAATTATAAAAGCCTTTATAAGAAATACTTAACGATAAATTTTTAATTTAAGAACTGTTTTTAAAGTTACCAAATAAATTTTACAATATTTTATCAATTAATCGGTAATTTACAGCTTCTTCTGGCGACATAAAGTTGTCTCTTTCAGTATCTGCGTAGATTTCTTCTACTGATTTTCCAGTGGCTTCTGATAAAATTTTGCTTGTAATTTCCTTCATTCTTTCAATTTCTTTTGCCTGAATCTGAATGTCCGTTACTTGACCTCTTGCTCCACCTAGTGGCTGATGAATCATGATTCTTGAGTTTGGCAGCGAATATCTTTTACCTTTTGCTCCAGCCGCCAACAACACTGCTCCCATGCTTGCCGCCTGTCCTACACATACTGTAGAAACATCGCTTTTTATGTGACGCATTGTGTCATAAATCGCAAGCCCGGCGGTAATTACTCCTCCCGGACTGTTTATATACATAACTATATCTTTTTCATTATCCTGTGCATCTAAAAATAATAATTGAGCGACAATCGCATTTGCCATTCCATCTTCAACTTCTCCACTTACAAAAATTATTCTATCCTTTAAAAGTCTTGAATAAATATCATAGCTTCTTTCCCCACGCCCATCATTTTCAATAACTACTGGACTATATGCTGACATATTATTTCCTCCTATTTCTGTCAATTTTCTTTCATTATTTATTTTCTCTTGTTATTACAAAATTGTTTTAACATTTTACAATTTAAATATAGAGAAAAAAGAATTTCGCAATAAACTATTTTATCACAAAATTCTTCTAAAATCAAAATATTCTTTTTATTTAGCAATTTTCTCAAAATTACTATTTAACTTTTGCTTCTTTTACTAATAAATCAATTGTTTTTTGATTTACTAATCTATAGTTTGTTTCATCAATGAATCTTTCATAATTTCCATTTTTTCTTACATCAGCGATTAATGCATCTTTTTCAAGTCCATACATTGCAGCTAATGTTTCGATTTCTTTTGATACTTCTTCATCAGTTGCTTTAATTCCTTCAGCTTTTGCGATTTCAGATAGTACTAATTCTGTTTTTACTGCTTTTTCAGCATTTTCTTTTGAACTTTCTCTCATTGCTTCCATTGTTTGCCCTGTCATTTGGAAGTATTGGTTAAGATTAATTCCTTGCATTTGCAATTGTTGTGTAAATCTGTTGATTTGATAGTCAATTTCTCTTTGAACTAATGCTTCTGGAACTTCAACTTCTGTACCACTTACTACAGCATCAATAACTTTGTTCTTAAATTCGTTTTCAGCTCTTGCTTCTTCTCTTTTTGTAATATTTTCTCTAGTTTTAGCTGTCATATCTTCAACAGAATCAAATCCTAATTCTTTTGCTAAGTCATCATTTAATTCAGCTTCTTCTTTTCTCTTGATTGAGTTTACTTTTACTTTGAATAAAGCTGGTTTTCCTTTTAGGCTTTCAGCGTGATATTCTTCAGGGAATGTAACATTTACGTCAAATTCATCACCTTTTTTATGTCCTACGATTTGATCTTCGAAAGTGTCAATAAAGCTGTGAGAACCTAATGTCAAGTCGTATCCTTCAGCTTTTCCTCCATCAAATGCTTTACCATCTATAAATCCTTCAAAGTTAATATTTACAACGTCATCATTTTTAGCTTCTTCATTTTCTGCAACTTCTTTTAATTTTGCAACATTTTCTCTTAATCTTTCGATTTCTTCGTTTACTTTTTCATCAGTAATTTCTACTTTTTCCTTTTCTACTTCCACACCTTTATATTGTCCCAATTCAAATGCAGGCAATACAGGTATTGTAAATACTACTTCAACTTTGTCATCATTAAGCTCATATTTTTCAAGTTTAATATCAGCAATCGGTTTTAATTCATTTTCTGCAACTGCTTTTCTGTATTCATCAGAAATAATGTGGTTTAATATTTCTCCTTCAATTTCTTTCTTGAATTTTTCTTCAATCACTTTTGCAGGTACATGTCCTGGACGGAATCCATCAACTTTTGCATCTTTAAAATGTACTAAAACATGCTCTTTTAAGTGTTTTAACTCTTCTCCTTCTCTAACTGCTGATACTTCATAAGTTGTTTCATTTAATTTTTTTACTGCACCTGAAGTTTTTGCCATTTGCATAAGCGACAAAATTCCTTCCTGCATTCTGGCACCACCAGAACTTG
>NZ_CALHQO010000025.1:0-1622 GCF_938036635.1 uncultured Leptotrichia sp. | reverse complement strand
GAGAATACGGAACATAAGCGTATTTGCTTGTTTCAACCGCTAAATCAATCAAATCAGTAGTTGCCACTTGCATGTTCCCCTTTCATGATGGCAACACCTGATGATGCACACATTTCTACATTTCTTTTCTTTTGGCTTTTGTTTTCAATATTATTATTTATTGTAGTTATCATCATAAACAAAAATTTTTCCTGTCCAAAATTATAGTTTTTTACCTCATTACTTGCAGAAAGTGTTGCAATATTATTTAAATAATAGTCAATTCCTTTTTGAAATTCATTTTTTTCAACAAAATTCCGAATATTTAAAAAATGTAAACTTAACTTGTAGGAATAGACTTCTTCATCTGACATTGTAAATTTATCAGTTTCACTTTTATTGCTCAAAAGTTTTAAAGTTTCATCTATTTCAGGCTTTAAGTTTTTTACGCCATTATCATTGGCTTCTTCCTGTAATTTTATAAGTTTTAAAAATAAAGAATTTGGATATTTTTTGTTTATTTGATTAATAATTTTATTTTTCTCGTCTATATCTTCAATATTCCCATAATAAGTGACTTTCATGCTCCAAATTTCATAATCTGTTGGATTAGCCTTTTCAAAAATATCCATATATTTTTTCCCATTTCTTATATTTTTCAAATAAAGACTTGCCAAATAAGTTTCAGCGATTTTTCCTGCTACGATATAATTATTTCTATCCTTTTCAAGCAAATTTTCCAGCTTTTCCAAATATTCTGCTCCATCAATACCCGCAGTTTCAAAAAGCAGTCCATCGCCAATTTCTTCATCAAGTTTAATAGTTTCTTCAATAATTTCACGTTTAAGCCCTTTTGCACTCAATTTTTTATAGATAATACTGCTTACATTTTCTGCATTTCCAAAAATTCCAAATGCTAAAAATAATAAAATCGTCGTTAATTTTTTCATTTTATTTATATCCTTTCTTTTTGTTTAAAATATCTAATTTTGAGGAATAAGTTCCAAAGATTTCTCTATTTCAATTGTTCTGTCAACATCTTTTTTGTAAGTAATGTCTAACTTGTAGTAATGATTTTCTTTCATTTTCAAAAAACTCCATCCGTAGTCTTTTTTCTCAATTACCAGATACTGTCCTTTCTCATTAGATAAAGTTGTCTTTATTTTAGGTTCTTCTACTTTATCTGCCCTCTTGTAATCCCACAAAATCTCAAAATAATTTGTAGAATCCAAAATCCATTTTTTTACATCTCCTGTATTTTCAAGCTTTTTCCCATTTACATAAAGTTCTTTGCTATTTGAAATAATTTTCCTAATTTCTTTCAAATCCCTAACATAACTTGGCAACTGAAATATATTTATATTAATCAGAGTTATTACAATTAAACACACTGATACGCAACCCATCTTTAAATAAAAAATTTTCTTTTTTAACTTCTCTTTTCGTAAAATTTCCTCAAAATCTTGGAGTTCTTCATATTCTTTTTCATACTCATTTACAAAATCCTTTTTTGTTTCCAAATAAAACTTTAAAATTCCAAAAATAACTATTAACCAAATAGATATAATATTTTTATTAATTTTCAAAAATCCTATTATAATCGGAATAATCACATACATTAAGCTATTCATCAAAATAAATAG
>NZ_CALHQO010000024.1:0-4546 GCF_938036635.1 uncultured Leptotrichia sp. | reverse complement strand
CTCATTTTTCAAATCACATCTTTTCCCAAACTCATCATATTCTTCTCTTGCAACAATCTTATTATTTTTATCAAAAAAAATCCAAATATAAAACTTTCTCCCATCCCGTATAACTCCTTTTATAACTGCTTTTTCTCTTAAATTATGGTCTTTTCCCTTACTAAACCATTTATTGAAATAACGAAGAAAATTATTTTTAATTTCTACAAAATCTGTAACTTCTATTTTTGCATTTATTTTTCTCCCGTTTAATCTATAAATCGGAACATCTTTTTCAAAGTCTTTTTCTTCAATTTCAATAATATTATTTTCTACTTCCAATTTTTTCCATTTCTTAAGATTATTCCATTCTTCCAAAGTCATTTTTATCATATCAAAATCTTTAATTGGCTTAAAATCACGAAATTCTACAATTATGTATTCTCTAATAAATTTCTCTATTTCTTCATTTTCTAAAAACTCGCCATTCTCAAAGACAATCTTATTTACATTATTTACTTCAATAAATTTCATTATCTTCTCAAAACCAATTTCCCGTGTTACAACATTATCAGAAATTTCTGTTTTTTCTTTCCAAATTGATTTATAAAGTCCAACTTTTTTCAGTTCTATCCGAAATTCCTTCTTGTTTATTTTTTCTCCCGCTTTTATTTTCTCAAGAAGTTCAATTAATTTTTTTGAAAAATCAACCTTATTTTTATGAATTATTTCTTTCGAATACCTAATTGTGCTGTTTCTCAAAATATCATAATTTCCTAAAATTTCATTTTTCAATTTTTCATCATTCGTAACTTCATTTTCATAACATTTCCACGAATAATCCTGCCCATCAAAACAATGAAATATTTTATCTCCCTTTTCTTTCTCAAAATCATAATAAGAACAGCTATACAGCGGATCATCTTCCCTTCTCAAATCAAATGCCACATAATTTTTATCTTCTTTTGCTTCCCCAATATGCAAAAAACATTCTGCTTCAAAAAAAGAATCATTTTTCTGATTTTCAAGTTTTATAATTTTCATATTTTTTAAATCCCTAGGTAATAAATAGTATTTTATCACTTCATTTTTTTTAATATTTCTTCAAATTTTTCCGCATCCTTAAATTTCCATTCATTCCCGATTTTATTTAATTCATCCGTTACTTTATCTGTCACATAATTCTTAGGATTTCGCATTCCTTCTCTTAACATTTCATTCATTATATCTTTCCCTTTTTTTACTTCTGAAAGACTAACAAAATCTTCATCGTCTTTTATTTCATATCCATATTTTTCAAAAAATCTTTTTTTCATTTCTTTTTCATCTAAAATTTTATCCAAATCAAGAATAACTACTTCATAAGTAACAGAAACCTTTGTATTTGATAAATATTTTACAGTTTTTATATTAAAGTTAAATATTTCAGAAAAAAAACTAGAAAATTCTTTTGGTAGCAATTGCATACTCTCTTTTTCTTCTTTACTCATTTCATTATTTACTTTACTTGCTACAGAAAAATAATATGAAATCATTTCTTTTAATACTTTCTTAGGATATTTACTGACTGTTTCTTCTATTTTCTTATTCTCCAAATCAATCTGCTCTTTTGACAAAGTAACATTTTTTTGCTTTATTACTTGATACTGCCCTGCAAAAATTTGCATGGAAAATATAAATAGAATTATTGTTATTAGTTTTTTCATTATTTCTTAATTCCCTTTCTAAACTCATGTGAAAATGCCTTATCGTAAAGTTTAGACTTAGAATATTCGTTTCCCATAAAGTTTCCTACAAGAATTTGTGCTGTTTTTGTGATTTTTTCCTTTTTCACAAGTTCGGCAATGTTTTCTAATGTTCCCATAACAATTTTCTGATCTTCCCAAGTTGCTCTTTGAACAATTGCAATTGGCGTTGTTTTATCATAATGCTTTAATAATCTTTTTACAACTTCATCAATCATTTGCACAGATAGGAATATTGCCATCGAACATTTATGCGAAGCAAGGCTTTCAAGACTTTCTGCTTCAGGAACAGATGTTCTTCCTTCCAACCTTGTACAGATTATTGTCTGACTCACATCTGGCAAAGTAAATTCTTTTTTTATTGCAGCAGCAGCAGCCACAAATGAACTCACTCCTGGAATTACTTCATATTCAATCCCATATTCATCCAAAATATCCATTTGTTCCCTTATTGCACCATAAATGCTCGGATCCCCAGTATGAACTCTTGCTACTAGCTTCCCTTTTTTCTGTGCCTTTATCGTAACTTCCATCACTTCATCCAAGTTCATTGAAGCAGAATTATAAATTTCAGCTCCATCCTTATGACAATCAATAACCTCTTTTGGAACCAATGACCCCGCATAAATTATTACATCTGCTTCCTTTACAATTTTTTGTCCTTTTACTGTAATCAATTCAGGATCTCCTGGTCCTGCTCCTATGAAGTATACTTTTTTCATAAAATTACCTCTTTCTTTTTTAATTTTTTTGTTTTTATAATATTTCATTTATTTCAAAACTTACTGATATTTCTGTATTCAAATATATTTTTTCATTTTTCTTAAAAAACGCTTCCCAGACTTTCCCATTTTCAAAATAAACAGATATTTTATCAAGTTTTTCAACTTCTTTAACATTTATTTTTTCTATTTTTTTGTTTTTTATTCCGAAAATCTTTTCAAATTTTCCTGAAATATCGTTATTAATTATCTCGTTATCCACAAAATAAATTTCATTAACCAATTTTTTCTGATAATCTTCAAAACTATTGCAAAATTCTCTAAACTGACTATTACATGCCTATTCACACAAAATATCCTTTATTGTCAATTTCTTGATTTTACTAATTTCTTCCTTATTCTCTAAAATTTCTTTTATATCATTTTCCAAAAATTCCAATGGTGAATATCCATATACCTTCTCATTACAAAAATTATACTTTGGAATAAAATAAATTTTATCTTCCCATTTTTTCAAATAAATTTTAAAAAATTTGTAATACTCTATATTTCCATAATTTAAATAAAATACATAATTTCCATTTTCATATTTCGGAAAATCAAAACTTTCACCATAATGAATTTCTTTTCCGTCTTTTAAAACTTGAATATATTCTTCATACCAATCCTTATCATCATAGACTTTTCTTTTTATTTCCAACTTTTTTCTCTTTTCATGTTGTTTATTTCTCTTTTACTTTAATTAATCCAATTTCGTATTCCAGTTGCTTTACTTTTATTTTTGATTATTTTAATCTATATTTTTCCAAGTTTCATTCTTAATTTCTAGCAACCTTCACTAATTTTCCATAAAAAGCTATACCTACAAAAATAATATCCTTTATTCCTTTTTCTTTTAAGTTTACATCATACTTTTTAGAAATTATTTGTTCTACTGCTTCTTGGCTTTCTTTATTTAAACTTTCTTCGCTTTTGGCGACTTTAAATTCTAAAATATAGGCTTTATCATTTTTATTCTTTGGCTCCATTACTAAGTCGTATCTTCCTAAGCCACTTTCTTTATTTGAGCTTATATAATATTGTTTCTCTAAATAAAGACTCATTCCTAAAATTAATCCGTGATAAAAATCTTCATTTTTTGTATCATGGTAACTTGCTGAAGTCAACAAAATTTCTTGAAATTTTTCTTCAAAATCTTCTATTCTATTTTCAGTCAAAGCCTCCATTAAATCTATCAGTTTACTTCCTCTTCCAAAATATCTTTCTAAAAATGTTTTTCTAAAAAGATCCTTCACTTCTTTATTTGGTAATCTTAATGTGTAAATACTTTCGTGAACATCTCCAATTTTTTCTTTAACTGTTAAATAACCGCTAAATAGAAGTAATTCCCATAATTCGTCCTCGCCTAACAACCTTGATAAATCTGATGTAGAAGATATATTTTGCTTTAAACCTTCTCCATTAAATAATTTTTCTAAAGCTCTAATAGTATATTTATTTGTTGTTTTCAGTACATCATTTATTAAATCGTTTCCTGAAGTATCTACCCAGTAGGCTCTTAATTCTTTAGATTGTAAAAAATTTAATATGCTCCAAGGATTATAAACTTCGCTTTTTCCAAATTTATAGCCATTATACCAATCTTTAACATCTTGTATTTCGTATTCTAAATCATAATCTTTTAATGCCTGTTCTACTTCTTTTTCTGTTAATCCATAACAATTAGAATAAAAATCATTCAATATGGTATAAGTGCTTATATTATTTAAATCTGAAAAAATACCAGCTTTAATAACTCTAATAATCCCTGTCATTACTCCTATTTGTAAATAGACATTATCTTTCATTACTGTGCTGTAAAAAGTTTTAAAAAAGTTTTTAGCTTTTTCATAATATCTGTTCATATATGCCGATACTAGAGGAGCATCGTATTCGTCTATTAATACCACAACTTTTTTATTATATTTCTCATATAATATTCTTGCTAAAAATTTTAATGAAGATTTTAATCCTTCAACTTCTATTTCCTTGTTAATAATTTTTTTGAAATTCAACAAATCAAATTCATCTAATTCTTTGGCTAAATTTTTATATTCTATA
>NZ_CALHQO010000023.1:0-2500 GCF_938036635.1 uncultured Leptotrichia sp. | reverse complement strand
AATTTTATTTATCCTAGCAGGAAGCATTGCAAATGCCGAATATTTAAAGGAAAATGGTGAAATTTATTATAAAATGCCATATTATGAGATTAAGTCGAAAGTAAAAGATGTAGATATTGAAAGTTTTGAACCTTTAAAGGAAGATAGAGAGTTTATTGGCGATTATTATGCAAAAGATAATAAATATGTTTATTTTTATGGTAAGAAACTTAAAGATGTTTTGCCTGAAGGATTTGAAACAGTAAAAGAAAATTATGTGAAAGATAATAAAAATGTATATAAAATTGAAGCTGATATTACAGATAGTATACCAATATCTTCGGATAATAAAATAAATACGAAAAAAATATCTTTAGATGGACTTGATGTTAAAACTTTTAGAGCTTTAGAAAATGGCAAAGATGTTACGAGCATAGATTATTTTGTTGATAAAAATAATATTTACTATGCCTATGAGAATTTGGAAAAAATACAAGGAGCAGATAAAAATTCTTTTGAGGTTTTGGGTTATTATATCGCAAAAGATAAAAATAATGTTTACTTAGGAAATGAAAAAATTGAAGGTGCAGATGCAAAAACTTTTGAAGTAATTGATATTTATGCAGGATTTGCGAGGGATAAAAATTATTTGTATGATTCTAATGAAAGAATAAAAAATTCCGATCCATATACTTTTCAAAGAATTAATGAACATTTGGTAAGAGATAAAAATCAATTTTATTCTAATGACGGAACGGTTTTAAATGTGGATGGAAAAAGTTTTCAAATAGTAAAAGATTATGAAAAAGATTATTTTATGTATGCAAAAGATAAAAATAAAGCATATTACATAAATTTTATGGATGGAAAAGATGAAATGGTAAAAGAGCTGAAAGGATTAAATCCTAAAAATTTTAAAGTGCTAAATGGTTATTATACAAAAGACGATAAAAAAGTTTATTTTAGTAAAGAATATGCGGATATACAAGAAGTTCAAAATGTAGATGTAAAATCATTTGAAGTATTATATTTTGAAAATATAGAAACTAAAGATGATTTTGGAAAAGATAAAGATAAAGTTTATTTGTTTGGTCTTGAATTAAAAGATGTAAAACCTGAAAAATTTCAAGTTGTGAAAGAGCCAATAACGGAAAAAATTATATATGTTCGAGATGAAAATAATTTATTTGTAATTTTTTATGATTATTTTTCAGGATTTAATTTTGTAAAGACTAAAAAATTTGAAAATATAGATTTTGAAACTCTTAAATGGAAATCAGCAAGAGAACTGGAAGATAAAAATGGAAAATATATTGTGAATGGCAGCGTAATTGATGAAGATAAAATAGAAATTAAATTTATAAAGAAATAGAAAAAAGGAGAAGAAATGAGAACAGCAATTTACTGTGTAAGTAAAACTGGTTATAAAACTTGTTTAAGAATAAAAGAGAATGTGTATAAGGATTTACATATTTATGTTTCAGGAAGAGTTGCTAATTTATTAAATCTTGAAAATGAAAATATTGAAAATCTATTTATTATAAATGAAAGAGTGCCTATTTTGCTTGAAAAAACATTTAATAAATATGATTTACATATATTTGTTGCAGCAACTGGAGCTGTTGTGAGAATAATTGACGGAAAATTTAAAAGTAAGGATACCGATCCTGCGGTAATTACTGTTGATGACCATGCCAATTTTGTTATTTCACTGCTTTCAGGACATCTAGGAGGAGCAAATGAAGAATGTGAGAAAATCGCACAAGGAATCGGTGCTATCCCCGTAATTACAACTGCTTCAGATGTAGGTGGAAAAATAGCTGTAGACACATTTTCACAAAAAATAAAGGCAAAATTAGAAGATTTGGAAGGAGCTAAAAGAGTTACTTCGCTAATTGTGAACGGAGAAAAAGTTAGCCTGCATTTACCAAAAAACATTGTAAATCACGATGAAAATAGTGCTGGAGCAATAATTGTGTCAAATAGAAAAAATATTGAAATCTCAAAAATTATTCCACAGAATATTTTTATTGGTATTGGATGCAAAAGAGGAGTTAGCAAGGAGCATATTATAGAAAAATTAAAATATGTGATGGATAAACAAAATTTAGAGCTTTCCGCTATAAAAATGGCAGCATCTGCCTGGGTAAAATCTGATGAAATTGGGCTTATTGAGGCAATGGAAGAACTTGAAATTCCAATTAAATTCTTTGATAAGGAAGAAATTTTGAAAGTGGAAGATTTAGTTGAAGAACGTTCTGAATTTGTAAAAAATCAAATTGGAGTATATGGTGTTTCCGAGCCTTGTGCATTTTTGGCTTCTAGCGGTAAAGGAAGTTTTTTGGTGAAAAAAGTGAAGTTGGAAGGAGTTACAATTTCAATTTTTGAGGAACAAATGTAAGAATGGAAATATACAAATTGTCATTTATAATAATAGTGTTATTTATGATACACGAATTTGAAGAAATAATTTTTATAAAAAAATTTATAGAAAAAAATAAAGTTGTAAAAGATATGAAAA
>NZ_CALHQO010000022.1:0-1607 GCF_938036635.1 uncultured Leptotrichia sp. | reverse complement strand
TGGTATTAGACGGTAATCTAAAACTTTTTTCATCGGATACCCAGCCTACTCTTGAAGGTGGACTCCCATTCTTTGAAACAAGTTTAAAAAAAGGATGGTTAAATGTAGTAGCGCTGACTTCAAGGGAAGAATCAAGATTAGGGGATACTGACTGGAGCAACCTTACACCGCTATCTCCTGCAGGAGTCGCAAGAATGTGGACTGTAACAGCAGTAGGAGATCAGACTTTCACAATAAGGGGAAGAAACTTTGTAGGTGGAGGTTCTTCATTTGCAGCGCCACTTGTAACAGGAACTGCTGCTCTAATCAAGGAAAAATACCCATGGATGGACGCAAGCCTTATAAGACAGACTATACTGTCAACAGCTACAGACATTGGAGAACGAGGAGTCGATTCTGTTTATGGATGGGGACTCTTAAATATTGACAAGGCATTAAAAGGTCCTTCCCTCTTTGACAGCCAGCTTGCACTTGGTCCAAGCGTAGTTATAAATATTCCAAGCGGAGTATACACTTTCTCAAATGATATTTCTGGAAATGCCGGACTGGAAAAAAATGGGGCTGGAGAACTTATACTGTCAGGAAACTCAACTTTCCTTGGTGATACAAATGTAAATGCAGGAAGATTAAGAGTGAACGGTACTTATGTATCATCACTGAATGTACGGAAACAGGCAACGCTTTCAACAAATAATGCCAAAATACATAACAATATAACAAATGATGGAACTCTTGAAAATAGTGGATCGACACAAATTGGCGGGAACTATAAATCACTTGAAAATTCAAGAGTTGTAGCTGATTTGAACTCAAACCTTCATGTAACAGGAAAAGTCAGCCTAAATAATTCAAAACTTGAAGTAAAGCCTGAAGAAAATGGCGAAAGAAAATATATCACTGCCAACGGAACAAATCAGGATGTAATCACATCGGACAACAAAATTGAAGGTGGTTTTGAAACTGTTGACACTGATGAAATGTTAAATGCCGAAATCAAACAGAATGAAAATTCCGTATCTACAAAGATAAGCAGAAAAAATGTTCTTGAGTATGCAGAAAAAATCGCAGAATCTGATGAAATGCAGAAAAATACTGCTCAAAACTTGGAGACTGCCTTCCAGAACCTGGACGAGAACATTGAAAACGGCACTGCCGGGAATGTTGCGCAGTTTGAAAGAAAGGCTGCCAAGCTCCAGTCTCTGAACCATTCAAACAGAGCCGCAGTCCTAGACAGCCTATCCGGGCAAATCTATGCTTCTGCACAGGCTCTTACTTTCCAGCATTCACAAACTGTAAACAAGGACTTGTCAAACAGACTGGTTATGCTTGGAACTCTTGACAATACCGGAGATAATTTTGGACTGTGGATTTCTGGACTGGGGGCTAACGGTACGCTGAAGCAGGACGGATACGGCAAGGGAGACACTAGAGTATTTGGAGGGCAGGTTGGAGTTGATAGGCAATTTGGCGAAAAACTGATTCTAGGTACTGCATTGTCCTACTCAAAAGCTAACGTTAAGTTTAACAGATATGGTGGTAAATCTGATGCCAATAACTTCGGAGTTTCATTATACGGAAGATTAGGAAACAAAAATATTCCATTCTAC
>NZ_CALHQO010000021.1:0-3486 GCF_938036635.1 uncultured Leptotrichia sp. | reverse complement strand
AAAAAGTTTTTTCTATCTCTTCTTTTGTTAAATTAAATTTCTTTTTATTGTTATCTGAATAATTAATATAAAAATATTGGTTATTTTCCATTTTTCCTATTAAATAATCTTTATTTTGATTTGAAATTTCTTCTACAACAAAACAATCCAAATTAACTTTATTACCTTTTGACTCACATATAAATACTGAATAAAAAGGATCGGGTCCACTTTCAAGATAATAGTATTCATTTATATCCATAGAAGTTTTTTGTATAATTTCTCCTTTAAAATAACTTTCAAAACAAAAAATAACTAGCAGTATTGTAAATAGTTTAACAAAAATCTCAAATTTTTTCATTTTAATCTCCTAAATAATTTAAAAAAGCCCTTTAAAAAGCAACAAACTTAAAAAAGAGCTTCTAAAATTAATAAATATTTTCTTAAACATTAAATCTGAAGAACATTACATCCCCATCTTGCACAATGTACTCTTTTCCTTCCAGTCTCATTGCACCTTTTTCTTTTGCACCGTTCCATCCGTTTAATTCGATGAATTTGTCGAAAGACACTACTTCTGCTCTGATAAATCCTTTTTCAATGTCTGTATGAATTTCACTGGCAGATTTTTGAGCGTTTGTTCCTTGTTTTATTGTCCATGCTCTTACTTCCTTTACTCCAGCTGTAAAGTATGTGATTAGTCCTAATAATTTGAATCCTGCTCTAATTAGTCTGTTTAGGCTTGGTTCTTTTATTCCTAATTCGTCAATGAACATTTGTCTTTCTTCTTCATCTTCTATTTCGATTAATTCTGCTTCTACTTTTGCTGAAAAGGTTACCACTTCGCTGTCGTACTGTTTTGCAAATTCACGCACTTTTTTTACGTAATCATTTTCAATTCCAGCTGTCAAGTCTTCTTCCGAAATATTTGCAGCAAACATCATTGGCTTTATTGTCAAAAATTGATAAACTTTTATCAATTCTTCTTCTCTTTGGGTAAATTCCAATGTTTTTAATAGTTTAAATTCTTCCAGATGAACTTTACATCTTTCAAGAACTGCGACTAATTCTTTCCCTTCTGCGTTTCCTCCACGAGCCAGTTTCTGATTTTTCTGAATTGCCCTTTCAACCGTGTCTAAGTCAGCAAAAATCAATTCTGCATTAATCGTTTCAATATCTCTTATAGGACCAACGCTTCCTTCCACGTGAATAATATTGTCATCGTCAAAACATCTTACAACTTGACAAATTGCAGCTGTATTTCTAATATTTGATAAAAACTGGTTTCCTAGTCCTTCCCCTTTTGATGCACCTTTTACAAGTCCTGCAATATCTACAAATTCAACTGTCGCTCCAACCGTTCTTTCTGGATTAACTACTTTCTCCAAATCTTTTAAACGTGGATCTGGCACGCTTACAAGCCCTACATTTGGCTCAATTGTTGCAAATGGATAGTTTGCCGCCTCTGCATTCTGTGTTTTTGTTATCGCGTTAAATAATGTTGATTTTCCTACGTTTGGTAATCCTACAATTCCTATTCCTATCATTCTTATTTTATTTCCTTTCTTATTTTATAATTTTTCCAAAATTTTTATTAATTTCCATTTTTCCTTATCTGTCGCTTTAAACAAATAAGAAATATCGTAAATCGGTACAACCTTAATTTCTCCATAAAAATCAAACACTTTACCCACTAAATCTTTTATATCCTCTTTTTCTACATCTTCTAAAAGTGATTTAGTTGCCCTTTCTCCAACTGTTACAATGTACTTTGGATTAATTAAGGCAATTTGTGCTACAAGAAACTCATTACACTTTATAATACTGTCTTTCTCGATTAAATTACCATGTGAGCTGCATTTTGTGAGAGTTGTAAAATAACATTTCTTCAAATCGAGCTTTGAATACTCCAAAAATTTTTTAAAATATTTTCCATTTCTGTCAATCAAAAGTTTCTGCTTTACATCCTCTTCCTCACTTATGCTATCCAGTACAAATAAAATTTCTGCCTTTTTATTCCCTTCACCAACAATTGGATTAATTCTCGTTTTTTCTAATATACATTTAGTACAAATGTCGATTTCCAGCTTTAAGTCATTCCACATAACTTTTTTCCTTATTCTTTATTCTAATATTCTATATTTTATAAATTTCTGTTCCCTCTTCGTTAATAATTTCAATTTCCAAATGGCTTTTATTTTCTCGCTCCAAAATTTGATACAGCGAATTATAAGCCAGCTCTGGCGTGTTATTATCCTTGCTTATATGCATTAAATAAACCTTTTTCAGTTTCTCGCAAAGCACCTGCCCAATCAGCTTTGATGCTTCTGCATTTGACAAATGTCCATTTCTTCCCTTCACACGATTTTTCAGTTCCCAATGATAAGGCCCTGTCATTAGCATATTATAGTCATAATTACTTTCAAGCACAATTACATCACTATTTTTCAAATTTTCCTTAATAATATTGTTTACACAGCCAACATCACTTGCATAGGACAATTTTTTCCCTTCGTATTCAAATGTATATCCCAAGCACTTTTCAGCATCGTGCATTACTTCAAAGTTATTTATCACGCAATTGTCAATAACAATTTTTTCATCTCTTATAAAATTTAAATTTTTTTTCTCAATTTTTCCAATTCTGTCCTTAATTACATTATAAGTCACTTCATGAAGATAAATTGGAATATCGTATTTTCTTGATATAACTCCAAGCCCTTGAATATGGTCAGAATGCTCATGTGTCACAAATATCCCCATTACATCCTCAATCCTTTTTTCAATATTGTTCAATTTTTCTACAATTTTTTTTCCACTAAATCCTGCATCTATAAGAAATTTCTTGTTTCCCATTTCAATATAGCTGGAGTTTCCGCTACTTCCACTTCCTAAACTTGAAAATTTCATTTTTTCCTAATCTTCTTTCTAACTAAGTTTCTTTCAACTCCCCCATTTTCATTTTGTATTATTAAATATTTGGTGAAATTGTTCCTTTTAATTGATCGTAAACCCATCCACCTTTTTTATCTTTTTTTGTTACAATTCTATTGCTTCTTTCTCTTGAATCCTTTATGCTTTCAGGAATTTCATAAATTTTATCCCTTCCATAAAAAGTTTCAAAATTATATTTTCCATCTGAACTTTTTACATTTTGTAAACTATCCTCAAGACCTGCTAATTTAGGATTTGATCCTGTAACTTCATTAAACTTTTTGATTGCATTTTGTAATTTTACTGTCTCCACTTGAATATCAGCAGTTATAAGTTTGTCTACTTTTCTTGAAAACAAAATCACAACATTAAATATCGCAATAAATACTACCAAAAGAAAAGTTATACCACGAAGAATAATTTTTCTATTTGCTCTTGTTCTATTATTCTCATAATAATTATTATTATAAAAAGCCATTTCTCTGCATGAAATTTACGAATTTTTTAATTTATATTTTTTAAATGTAAAAATCATGCTCTCCTTCCTTCAAATTCTTTATTATATTTCAAATT
>NZ_CALHQO010000020.1:0-5385 GCF_938036635.1 uncultured Leptotrichia sp. | reverse complement strand
TATTTCCATGTGAGATCCCCCTTTCGCCACGCATAGGCAAGGCCGAGCACCAGAATCCCAACGAAGATGAACATCTCGATGAGCGCAAATGCGCCGAGCATGCGGAACTCCACCGCCCACGGGTAGAGGAACACCGTCTCTATGTCAAAGACGATGAACAGCAGCGCGTAGAGGAAATACCCCGCACGAAACTGGACGTAGGGCGACCCGATCGACCCCGCACTCGTACGGAATGTACTTCTGCGGCGACGGCTTCTTCGGCTGCAGCAGGAATGCCGGTCCCAGTGCCATGACGGGGAAAAACAACGCTACGAGAAGAAAAATGCCCAAGCTCCCATATTCTCCCATACATAAGCCCTCCTTATAGAAGAATTAATAAATACATAGGAAAAGTAAATAATTTAAAACAATAATTCAAGGGCAAAAAAATATAATCACGGCTTAACAGACGTTGTATTTATAATTGTCAGTATAAACGATAAAATCTATATATCATCATACCTGAAAAGTGCCTTTTTTACAAGATACAGCGTGAAAAACTTTCTATGAATAAACTACATCGAACTTTCCCATTCGCCTTTCACAGTAACCCCAGTTCCAATAGCTATTCTATCCATAAGCTCAACATCTTCATCACTTAATTCAACACTTGCAGCCCTTTTGGCATCGTCAACTTGATTGGATTTTGTAACTCCAATTATTGGAATTGTTCCTTTTGCAATCGCCCAAGCAGTCGTAATTTCAGGAATTGTTGCAGAATATTTTCCACCTAAAATTTTCATTTCATAAAATAACGGCTCCAATTTTGCCAAAGTTTCAGGCGGGAATGCTTCACCCCTTCTTGTTCCAGCTGGCAATGGATTTTCTTTTGTATATTTTCCAGATAAAGCGCCTTGTTCCAGTACCATGTACGAAAATACTGCAATATTGTTTTCCTTGCAATAGTCTAAAATTCCAGTTGTTTCAATTGTTCTGTAAAGTAAGCTAAAATGATTTTGAATAGCATGCAACTGAAATCCAGCTTCTTTTAAAAGATTATTCACATATTTTATTTGTTCCAAATTGTGATTAGAAACTCCTACTTTTTTCACTTTTCCTGATTTTAACAAATCAACCAATTTAGGTGTCCATTTCTCCATATCTTTTGTATTATGTATCCAATAAATATCAATGACGTTCTTGTTCAATCTTTCTAAACTTTCATCAAGAAGTTCAAAAATCGCATTATCTCCTCTTCCTTCTGCAAGTTCAGGTGTAAATTTTGTAGAAATTATCGCATCACTTCTACCTTTTACAAATTCTCCCAAAATAGTTTCAGATTGACCACTCGCATAAACAGTTGCAGTATCCCACAATTTTAGTCCCAAATCCATTGCTCTATCAAAAACAGGTTTCAATTCATCTTTTCCTAATTTATTTCCAAAAATCGAATCTCTTCCAGCGATTCCTCCAAATCCCCAAGACCAAGTTCCTAGTGCTACTTTAGGTATTTCTATTTCTTGTATTTTTGTTGTTTTCATTTGAAATCATCTCCATTTTTTTACATAAATTGTCATTTTACCAAAGTTCAAAATTTAATATTTCTTATTTCACATAATTTAAATTATCTTTATTTAATAATATTACACCTTCAATATTTATAAATTCTTTATTTTCAATTATATTTTCCGTTTGCTCAATATATTTTTTAAAATGAGCTGTTTTTCTATGATTCTGATACGCTTTTTCATTTTCATAAATTTCAAAAAAGTACCATTTATTCGGATTTCCTGTTGCCGTTGCAGCATAAATCACATAAACATCTTCTTCTTTTTTTATCGACTGCTTCATTTCATCAAGTACAATTTCCCTGAAAGCATTATTAAATCCTTCTTTTACATCAACTGTAACATAATTTAAACGAGTATTTCTTGTTTGCACAAACTTTTTATCTCCCATATATTCTGGCACAACTTGAATTTTCTTTTTATGATTAGTCAAGATTGTTGGTGATTGTCGTAAAAATTCTTTATATTGTTCTGACTTGATATGTTCTTGGTAACTTTTCTCATATTCATAAACCTCAAACATATAAGTCATATTGGGATTTTCTTTTTCCTGAACTAAATACATCCCAAGTGTCCCTTCATCATTTAAAACTGACTTTGTAATATTATTTTTACCGACTGCCACATATGCATTTTTTTTGCCTTCTTTGATACCAAGCTCAAAAATATTAAAAATTGGTAGCATTTCTTTTCTCCTCAATAAATTTAATAAATTTTTCCGTTGCCACTGAATATTTTAAACACGGTTTCCAAGCCAAAATTGTCTTAGAAATTGCTGCTTTATAAAATGGAATAAATTTCAAATTTTCAAAATTATTCTCTAATTTTAAGCAAACCGCCATTCCCATTCCATTTTTCACCATCATCGCAGCATTATAAACCAGTGTGAAAGTAGCGCCAACATTTAATTTCTCCGTAGGAATTCCCATCCAATTTGCAAATTCATTTTGAATTAATTTATTTTTAGAAATAATTACCGGTTCTTTTTTTATTTCTTCTGGATAAATAAATTTATTTGAAGCCAATTTATGGTCTTTTCTAACCAAAAGTCCCCATTCTTCAATCTGTTTCAATCTTATAAATTTATACTTTTCCTTATTTATATAGTCAAATACAAGTCCCATATCTAAAAAACCATGTTCAATTCTATAAATAATGTCTTCAGCTGTCCCGCTATAAATGTCAAATTTAACATTTGGATACTTTTCCTGAAATTCCGAGAGTAATTTTGCAAGTTCATTCATTCCCAAAAATTCGCCACATCCAATAGATATTTCTCCAGCAACAATTTCATTGTCATAAGACAGCTCTTTTTTCGTTTTTTCCGTTAAATAAAGTATTTCCCTCGCCCTTCGCTGCAAAAACTTCCCATCTTCAGTCAATAAAATTTTATGATTACTTCTCCTAAAAAGTTTAACTCCCAGCTCTTCCTCAAGCTGTGCCAATTGACGTGATAATGTCGGTTGCGTGATATAAAGTGATTTTGCCGCTTTTGTTATATTTTCCTCTTTTGCAACCATCAAAAAATATTTTAAAATTCTTAATTCCATAAATCCTCATTCATTTTATAATTTTTTTATACTAACTTATCTCGCATTCACTGCTTTTGGCAACTTTTCATATTCATCTTCTGACAATATCCCAAACCATTCAGTCGAACCGCCATCTGACAAGGCAATATGCGTAAACCAACTGTCTTTTGCTGCTCCATGCCAATGCTTAACATTTTTAGGAATATTCACAATATCTCCTGGATGTAATTCTATCGCTTCTTTCCCGTCTTCTTGATACCATCCGTATCCATCAGTCAACAATAATACTTGTCCATTTGAATGAGAATGCCAGTTATTTATAACTCCTGGCTCGAAAACAACATTGTGAATACCAACTTTTGAAGTGTCGTTCGGCTCAACTAATGTTTTTAAATAAGTTTTCCCATTAAAATATTTTGCATAAGCCTCGTTATAATCGCCTTTCCCAAACAAGCTGCTTACAGGATCAGCCGTCCCATCTTCTGAATAGATCTCTTTCAAAAGCCGAAATACAGCCCAGGCTTTTGGCCATCCTACATAAAATCCTAAATGTGTAACAGCCTCTGCCAGTTCTTCTCTTGTAACCCCGTTTTCTAAAGCACTTTTTAAATGAAATTTCAAAGAACTATCCAAAATTCCACTCGCCATAAGTCCAGTGACCGTAATCAAACTTCTATCCCTAGCCGATAACTTATCCTCTCTTGCCCAAACTTCCCCAAACAAAACATCATCATTCAATTCCGCAAATTTTGGTGCAATATCACCTAATAAATCTCTTCTTGCAGTAATTTTTTTACTCATTTTTTTCACCTCTGTTTAATCAAAAAATATTTCTATTTCTCATTAAAATTTTTTTATTTTTTCTACCCAAGCTCCAATGCTTTGCAAGCTTTCATTACACCCAAATCTTTTGCCTTCAATAATATTCAATTCCGAATAACTTTTTTTCAAAAAATCTGTCGAGCCTTTTATCCCGCTTCCACCTGATGTCGCAAAAGTGATTATCTTTTTTCCGCTCAAATTATGTTTTTCAATAAAAGTCTGAATAATACGAGGCGGAATATACCACCAAACTGGAAATCCAACAAACACAGTATCATAATCATTAATATTCTCTACAACATTTTCAATTTCTGGACGGCTAAATTCATCATTTATTTCCACTGAACTTCTACTTTTTTTGTCGCTCCAGTTCAAATCCTCAGAAGTATACTCAACTTGCGGTTTTATCTCAAACAAATTTCCCTCAGTTGCTTTCGCCAATTTTTCTGCAACTTTTTTTGTTGTCCTTGTCGCTGAAAAGTAAGCCACTAATACTTTATTTATAAAAAATCACCTCATAAAATTAGATAAAATCTAAATTTTTTATTTTCTTATGATTTATTTTACAATATTTATCCTATTATATCAAATACTTATTTTTTATAGAAAATTATGCTTTAAAGGCATAACTATGTTTTAAATTTATTATTTAATCTCCATTTCCTCCTCAAAGTCAACTGGATTTTTCCCTTCCATTTTCTTCCCTTCGAAATAAACGTTATTTTTATCTTTCCCATATTTTCCTCTCATTGTTACTCTAAAACTATCTTTATCCGCTCCATTTATTTTTACAAATTTATTTCCATCTATAAAATAAACACCATTCTTATCTTTGAAATAATTGGAACTGTCCATTGGAGAAGTAATTCTTTCAAGAGTTTCTAAATCAATGCCTTTGCTATCCAGTCGAGTTACTTCTATTGTTTTTTTGTTATCTTCAGTTTCAATAAATTTATAAATACCATTTTTATCAACTAAAATTTTATCATACGATAATCCGCCATCAAAATAACTAAAATTATCAGAGCTGATTCCTTTTAATTTTTTCCCTTTATAGTAAACGTTATCTTTATATTTTATCCACGTTCCGTCCAGTTCTGTAATTGACCATTCCTCATCTATATTTTCAATATCTTTAGAATCCATTCCAACTATCTTTTTACCGTTATAATAGACATAATTTTTATCTTTGTAAAAATCAGAATATTTTACTTTTTCAAATGAACTAGCATCTGCTCCTTCTATTTTTTCAAACTTATCTTCGTCAAAATAATAAATATTTTTGTCATCTTTAAAATATCCCGAATCTAAGCTTTTTAGATTTTTAAAATTAATTTTTGCATTAATTGGAACTATTTTAAATTCATTTTTTTCTTCATCTTTTTCAACTTTATAAATGCCGTTTTTATCTCTTATAAGATTAGCCTGCATTTTTTCAAAAGTTTTTGCATCTACATTTTTTATTTGTAAAATTTTCTTACCTT
>NZ_CALHQO010000019.1:0-2447 GCF_938036635.1 uncultured Leptotrichia sp. | reverse complement strand
AATATTGACATAATATAAAAATAAGATATAATAATAATGAAAAAAAATTATATTCCTATGTGATAGAAGAATATGAACAAAAAATAGAAAGAGAGTTGGTTAAAAATGATGAAGTATTTACAGAAAATTGGTAAATCACTTATGTTGCCAGTTGCAGTATTACCAGCTGCAGCAATACTTTTAGGAATAGGTTACAGACTTGATCCCGTTGGTTGGGGAGCAAACAGTCCTGCGGCAGCTTTCCTAATTAAATCAGGAGCTTCCATATTGGACAATATCCCTATATTGTTCGCAGTTGGAATAGCAGTTGGGATATCTAAAGAAAAAGATGGTTCTGCAGCATTAGCAGGGTTAGTAGGTTTTTTAGTAATAACTACGTTATTATCAAAAGAGTCTGTTGCAGTTTTGACAAAAGTGGATGTAGATAAAGTTCCTTTAGCTTTTGGAAAAATAAATAATGCATTTATAGGGATATTATCAGGAATAATAGCTGCTGAAATATTCAACAGATTCCATAAGACACAGTTGCCAATGGCTTTTGCATTTTTCAGTGGTAAAAGACTAGTTCCGATATTAACATCAGCTGTAATGCTTATATTATCTCCTGTATTATTCTTTGTATGGCCTGTAATATTTGGAGCATTAGTAACTTTAGGAGAAACATTCTTAAAACTTGGACCTTTAGGAGCTGGAATATTTGGATTCTTTAACAGATTGTTAATTCCTTTAGGATTACACCATGCCTTAAATGCGGTTTTCTGGTTTGATGTAGCAGGAATAAACGATATTGGAAACTTCCTTGGAGGAACAGGAGTAAAAGGTATAACAGGAATGTATCAGGCAGGATTCTTCCCTATTATGATGTTTGGATTACCAGCAGCAGCATTTGCAATGTATCAAGAAGCAAAACCTGAAAGAAAAAAACAAATCGCATCGCTAATGTTAGCAGCAGGAGTTACTTCATTTGTAACAGGAGTAACAGAACCTCTTGAATTTGCATTTATGTTTGTAGCACCTTTATTATATGCAGTTCACGCACTTTTAACAGGATTAAGTTTATTTATAGCATCAATGTTCCATTGGACAGCAGGATTTGGATTTAGTGCAGGACTTATCGACTTTTCACTAACTTCAGGAATGCCAATGGCTAACAATCCATTTATGTTGTTAGTTCTAGGACTTGGATTTGGAGTAGCTTATTATCTGTTGTTTAAAGTACTGATAAAAACCTTTAATTTAAAAACACCTGGAAGAGAAGAAGAGGATAATGAAGAAGAATTAAAAATAGAAACTTCAAATAATAGTCATACAGAAGTAGCTACAATCATATATGAAGCATTAGGTGGAAAAGATAATGTAGTTTCCATAGATAACTGTGCTACACGATTAAGACTAGAAGTGAAAGATTCAACTTTAGTAGATGATAAAAAAATTAAAAAAGTTGCAGCGGGAATAATAAAACCTTCTAAAACAGATGTTCAGGTAATTATTGGTCCATTGGTTGAATTTGTTGCAAATGAAATGAAAAAATTATAAAAGTATATTATTATAAATATAAAAACTGCACTTAAACTTTAAATATTAAGATTGAAAGTGCAGTTTTAAAATATTTTTATTTTTTTGTTCCTATCAAGTAATACTGCTATAATTACTCTTTTTGATATATTTACAAAAAAAAGGAAAAAATCACTTAAAAATAGTAAAAATTTTGGGATATTTTACACTCTTTAAATTTCCACATTTTTTATTCTAATATACATCTATTGCTTTTTCTCTTAAACTTTGTTTATTTTCTTTTTTTTAATTCTGTTTTCCCTTCTTTTAATTTTTCTTTATCCAAATTTTCTATTTTCCCTTTTACTGTTGTTTTTTCTCGTACAAATTTACCATTTTCATCTAATTCTATTTCTGTTAATACATATTTAGTTGCATATTTTCTTGCTATTGATTCCATTTTATTATCAAAATATATTATATCATATCGCACATCTTTTCTATTTTCTGGATATATATATTCCATATCAGCATAGTCTGGATCCATTTCGTACGGTATTGCTTTTAGTTTATCTGCAGCCTCTTCTATTCCTATTTTTTCTCTAAAGTCCCATTTTAGATTGTCTGTTTCTTCGCTTATAAACTCTTCTAATGTTTTCGTCATTATTATTTTTCTTACACCATTTTCTAATTCAATATTTTTATAACAGTTTGTATATGATGCTAATTTTTCTTTTGATAACCAATTATAGTAATCATTTCCTATCCACATCTTCCAATATACTCCGAATGGAATGTCATGTTCTCTTCTTGTATAACCTGGATTTTTAGTAATATCTACTTCTTTTGAACCATCTCCATATATTTTTATTTTTTCTTCTGGAACTTTTATTCCATCCAATTCTAAAAAATCTATATTTCTTTCATTTTGAATATCGGAATAATCCCAATCT
>NZ_CALHQO010000018.1:0-1443 GCF_938036635.1 uncultured Leptotrichia sp. | reverse complement strand
AAAAAGAATAGCAGACAGGACTATTCTAATTGGCAAATAAAGTAGAGGCTGTCTAAAAATTTAAAAATGTAAAAACATATTTATTCAGGCTCTATAATATACACGGGTGCAAAAAAATAAAAGGAGCAAAAATAGAAAAAACTACTTGCCAACAATATCTACCATGTATATGAAACAAGATATATAATATAAAACTGAATTATTATAACACATGTAATACAAGGATTGAATTTACATAATTACAGAACTGTTAATATAAGAAAACTATGTTAAGGAAACAGGAGAATTATACTTCGTATAGAAAAAGAGATATGTGTCTGTACTACATATATCAAAAGAATAACTTCTTTAATAGAAATTATAGACAGGAATTACACAATTTCAAATAAAATAAAAGATAAGATAAGAAGAAAACTTTCAGAGATAAAGTAATTCGCTTAGCTAGAAAGATAAGAAAATACAAACATGTAATATTTCATGACATTAAAGTTTCAACAAGGGCTTAGAACAAAGTTTTAAATATATTTGAAATAAAAGATGTTACTGTATTCAGTAATGAACTGAGAAAACTGATATAAGAACTGAAGAAATCTGAAATAAAGGAGTGCATTAAATTAGAAGAAACATTATCAAACTGAAAAAAAAATAAGTAGTATACAAAAATATAATACAATAAAGGATTAGTTGAAGGGAAAAATAACAAGATAAAAATAATAAAAAGCTATCTTCTAGGATAAAAGATTCAATAAACTTATTAAACTTAGAATCTCTTAAGTCTAGTTTATCAGACTTTTTTCCTCTACATACTTAACAGGGAACCTAAATTTCAAAAAAATTTTTTAATCAATTAAAATATTAGAGCTGTATTTCGGATATGGGAACATCATATTCAGGAGCTGTATAATGAAAAATAGGCAAAAAAAAACTTCCGTAGAAGGAAATCAGATGATAAGGGGTATAAAAAGAATGGCGTCCCCGGTTGGACTCGAACCAACGGCCCTCTGATTAACAGTCAGATGCTCTAACCGGCTGAGCTACGGAGACGCAAAAGAAAAAAAGTTTGGCGGCTTCCTATTTTCCCGGGACGAATCCAAGTATCGTAGGCGCAGGCAGACTTAACTGCCGGGTTCGAAATGTGACCGGGTGTATCCCTGCCGCTATGATCACCAAACTTTTGAATATAAATTGAATTGCCTAAGGCAATGGGAAATAAATAGCAGAAGCAAAAGACTACATAAAAAGCATACGTAATATTAGTACCAGTCAGCTGAACGCATTGCTGCGCTTGCACCCCTGGCCTATCGACCATGTGTTCTCCATGGATACTGCGAGCACTCATCTCAAAGCCGGCTTCCCGCTTAGATGCTTTCAGCGGTTATCCGTTCCAGACGTGACTACTCAGCCGTGCCACTGGCGTGACAACTGATACATCAGAGGTCTGTC
>NZ_CALHQO010000017.1:0-1201 GCF_938036635.1 uncultured Leptotrichia sp. | reverse complement strand
GATAAAAGAAGATGAGTTTGAGAAAAATAGATAAATTTCAAATGGATAATTCAATCAAATTAGCATTAAAAGAGGATATTACTTCAGAAGATGTAAGTACAAATGCAATTTATAAGGATGATAGACTGGCGGAAATTTCTTTATATTCCAAGGGAGAAGGTATTTTAGCGGGACTTGATGTATTTAAAAGAGTTTTTGAGTTAAATGGTTCTCCTGTTTTTACTGAGTATAAAAAAGATGGGGATGAAGTTTTTAAAAAAGATCTGATACTAAAGATAAGAGATGATGTAAAAGCATTGCTTTCTTCTGAAAGAGTAGCTTTAAATTATTTGCAAAGAATGAGTGGAATTGCAACTTATACAAAAAAAATGATAGAAGCACTGGACGATAAGAATATATATTTACTAGATACAAGAAAAACTGTTCCGAATATGAGAATATTTGAAAAGTACGCAGTTGTAGCTGGTGGAGGGTATAACCACAGATATAATCTTTCTGATGCGATAATGTTAAAAGACAATCATATAAGTGCCGCTGGTTCAATAACAAAAGCTATAAAACTTGCTAGAGAATATTCTCCTTTTATTAAAAAAATTGAAATAGAAGTTGAAGATTTAGAAGGGGTAGAAGAGGCAGTTAGAGCTGGAGCGGATATAATTATGCTTGACAATATGGATATAGAAACAATTAAAAAGGCTATAAAAATTATAAATAAGCAGGCTATAATAGAATGTTCTGGAAATATAGACATTAATAATATAAATCGCTTTAAAGGATTGGAGATTGATTATGTTTCAAGTGGAGCTATAACACATTCAGCTAAAATTTTAGATTTAAGTCTAAAAAATTTGAGGTATATAGAATAAGAAAGAAAGGGGATAAATTTTTATGAAAAGTAATGCTGAAGATATGACACTTAAGGAAGTCCAATATCTGATTAAAAGAATAGAAAAAGGGACTTTAGATGAAAGTAGAGATAAGGAAGAATCGCAGCCAAAAAAAGAAAATGGACAAAGATTAGTTTTAAAATTAATTGAGGAGTTTGGGGAACTGGCTGAAAATATTAGGAAAAATGTGAGATTTGATGGGAAAAATATAAAGGGAACGATTGAGGAGGAAGTGTTTGATGTTTTTTATTATGTTATTGCGATTGCGAATGACTATGGGATTGATTTGGAAAAAATCTTTTACATAAAGGATG
>NZ_CALHQO010000016.1:0-1125 GCF_938036635.1 uncultured Leptotrichia sp. | reverse complement strand
AGTTGCAAGAATTACTAAAAAAGATGGAAGTTTAAAAAGAAGGCTTCCAAATAAGGATTTTAGCAAAATTCCGTTTTCTTCAAATGACAAGCTGAAAATACAATATTTTACAAATGATGCAACAGCTAAAGATATTTCAGAAGAGTTAAAAAATACACAATTTGGAGAAAAAGTTATCATTGCTCAATTTTTCCTTGCTGATAGAGGAATAATAAATGACATTAGAAAGGCGGCAAAACGTGGAGTAAAATTTGAGATAATATTAAATAATTCAGATGCCGGATTGCCAAATAAGGCGGCGGCTGGAGAATTAATGAAATATGCAAGAAAACATAACTATGACATAGATGTCAAATTTTATAACAAAGGTGAAGAAATGTACCATGTAAAAATGATGTCAATTCTGAAAAAGAATTATCTAATAACTTACGGAGGCTCTACAAACTTTACAAGAAGAAATATGAGAAACTATAATTTAGAAAATGAATTGAAAATAATGTCAGCTTACGACCAGAAAATTTCCAAAGATATTTTAGACTATTATGACAGATTATGGACAAACAGAGATGGTGACTTTACATTACCCTACGATACACAAAAAAATGAAAAATTTATGAATGATATGTTATTCAGATTTATGGAAGTAAATGGATTTGGAGCTTTTTAAAAAAATTTTAAATATAATGAAAGAAGTGCGATTCCTATGGAAAACAGAGTTAAGGTTGAAAGAATAGATGAAAATAATTATGGTAGAATATTTGCAATTTCTGATCTTCATGGTCAATATGATTTATTCTTAAAATTACTTGAAAAGATTAATCTAAAAAGAGAAGATTTGCTTTTAATTTTAGGAGATATTTGTGATAGAGGGAAAAAATCTTATGAAATTTATATGAAATGTATGAAAATGATAAAACTTGGGTATAACTTAAAGTTTATTTTGGGAAATCATGAGGATATGCTTCTGGAGGACTTAGAAAATCACTATCCATTAAGATATGAAACAGAATATTCGATTTATAGATATTCTAAATATTTTGAAAATAAGGATATGAAAGATTGGCATGAAGAGAATTTTTTGGAAGAAATAGAATGGCTTGTGAAATGGCTTAAAAACTGCCCTTT
>NZ_CALHQO010000015.1:0-8496 GCF_938036635.1 uncultured Leptotrichia sp. | reverse complement strand
GCAGGTGACAAATTATATAAGCATATTATGAAAACTGGAGAAACGCTTACGTGGAGTGGTACTATTGAGGATTCCGAATACAATGATTTGGCATCTATCAGTTTTTCATTTCAATATTAAATAAACTTATATGGATATTATTAAGAGTTGATTAGAATAAAGAATAGATTTGCATAAACATTATTCAGGAGATTATATGAATAAAAAAACCATTTTAACTGTTTTGATTACAGCACTGGTTATGATTGGTGGTACTATTGGAGTTATGATTATGCTGAATGGCAATAATGGATTTACTTTTACTAATTCTCTAAAAGATGGTCATTATATTCAGGATACAGATAATGAAGATAAAATAAAGTTAGATATTGATGGAAACAAGGCGTTAGTAACTCGTTCAGGTACTTCCTATATTTGGACTATTGATAAATCTAAAAAAAGTTTTATTTTTAAAGAAGATGATGAAAATAAAAAAGTAAACTATGAAATGATTGCTGATAAGTTAGTTATTAATTATGATGGCACTAGGATTTCCTTTATTAAATCAACTAAAAAAACTACAAGATCTAATGCTAAATCAGAAACAAAACCATCACAACGTCCTACTTCTTCAGAAAGTAAGTTAACTGTTGATATAGTCAAAAAAGAGGCTGAAAAAGGTATTGGATTAGCTCCAAAATTAGCTAATGATTTAATGGATGACTTACAAGGTTCAACTAAATATGAAGATGGTGGAGTAGTGGTTTCAGTTGAATTTGTTGATGCTGATGGCAATACTATTGAGGAAACAGATAAGGGTTATAAAGTAGACGAAGTTTTAAGTGTTAATGAAAAGTATGATGATATGATTGAGGTTACATTTCTTGTCTCAAAAAAATAAGTTTAAATATTTCTAAAAAATTAAGGAGATTTTTATGAAAAAAATAATGATTATGTTAGGAATTTTAATTGGAGCAGTTTCATGTTCAAGTGTTTATAGCACTAATGGAGCAACACATAAAACAGAAGATGGAAGTGTGTTCAGAACTGTATGTGCAAGCAGATACGACTGTACACAAGTCAGAGTTGAAAATTCGGACTACCACAAATGGTACACCGGAGAAATGTCAGAAGAAGAATATTTAAGAAGACATCCAGAATTTAACTTAACTGATGAAGAATGGGAAGGATTATAATTATTAGCGTTTTGTCAACTTTTTTAGGCTGACTTATAATTAAGAAATTTTATAACATAACAAAAAGCCAAATTTTTACATCTGGCTTTTTTTCAAATATATAAAAATTGTAATGTATAGAAAACTACCTTAAACTAGATAATAGCTTAAAAATTTTTTATAAACTATAAAATTTCCACTTCAGATTTATCAAATATTTTTTTATAGCTTTCTAAAAAATCTTTTTTATCTTTTTCACAAATAAATGCATCAAAATCAGACAAATTACTAAATTTATAATTTCCTAAAATCCCTAATTTTCTGTATTCAGTTGCTAAAAATATTTTTTTTGAAATATTCATTATTTCTTTTTTTGTATTTCCGTCGTTTGCTTCAAAATTCATCACTTTTCCAGCTTCCAAATCTATTCCTGCACTTCCAACAAAGGCTTTATCCACATTGTATTTTTTTATGTAGTTAATTGCCTCTATCCCCACGTTTCCGCCAATTTCCTTGTTGTATTCGCCACCTATCATAATGATGTTTATTTTCGAATTTTTATTAAAATGTGTTGTTATGCTAGGCATATTTGTAATAAGGGTTATTTCTTTTTGAGAATTTGCAAGATATTCTGCTGCAATATAGTTTATGCTTGTAATATCAAAAAATATCGTTTCCCCATTTTGAATATTTTCTATTATTTTTCTTGCGATAATTTCTTTTGGCTTTGTTCTATTTATAACTCTTTCTTCAAGTGTGCTGGAATGTGCCAGTTCCTTTAGCAAGATTGCTCCCCCGTGGGTTCTTTTAAGTTTTCCTTCCTGCTCCAGTCTTTTTAGGTTCTTTCTTATAATAACTTCTGAAACATTAAATTTTACTGCCAAATCAGCAACTTTTACTTTTTTCTCATTTTTTAGAATTTCCAGTATTTTTTCCAGTCTTTCATCCAAAAACATATCAAATCTCCAATGCTTTTTATAGTTATCTAAATTATACCAAAATTCATTTAATATTTCAAAATTTTATAAAAAATCATAATAAATCAAGCAATGTTTTTTGGCCATAAACTTTTTCCCAATCTGAATTAAATGTATCCATGCTCCAGTCTGTGTAAGGATGATAAATTAATTTTTCAAAAATGTCTGGAGCTACTGTTACAGATTTTGATCCAGCTAAAATAGCTTCATGAACTTGTCTTACATTCTTAAACGAAGCTCCTAATATTTTTGGCTCAAAAATTCTTTTGTACTGTGCCAGTTTTTCCTCATCAGTTTTTTTTGTCATTTCAAGGATTTTATACGCATCTTTTACAATCTCAATTCCATTTTCGCCAATGTTATCAGAACGGTTAATATATGGAGCCATATATTCTGCTCCTGCTTCAGCTGCCATAATTATCTGTTGAGGTGACAAAATACCTGTTGCAGTAATTTTATATCCATCTTTTGCCAATTTTTTTATGGCTTTTATACCTTCAGGCGTTACAGGAATTTTTGTATAAAGATTTTCTCCAAAAGTATCATTCAAAAGTTTCACTTCTTTTATCATTATTTCAGCTGTACTTCCTACAGCCTGTGCATGCACAATCTTATCTCTTCCAATAATATCAAAAATATCATTTATAATATCCTTAAAATCTCTTTTTTCCTTGGCAATAATAGTAGGATTTGTAGTTACACCTGCTATTGGAAAAATATCACTAATTTTTTTTATACTTTCCAAATTTGCCGTATCAATAAAATATTGCATTTCTGTCATCCTTCCTTTTGTTTTTTATACCAAATAGTTTAATATTTTAATTAGTTTCGTTTTATTTCGATATAATTTTAATACATAATTTAAAAAATGTCAATCTATCTTTTTAATTTTTTTGAAATTTTGATTAAATAATTAAACTTTTGATACTATAATCTTTTTGAAAAATCTAATCAAACTTGAGAAAACATCAATAGGAGCTATTTTTATTTAAACTAGGTTTTTATATTTTATTTACATACATAATTAATACCATAACAAAATCATATATAATACAATTTTTATTCTATTCCGATATTTTAAATTAAAAATGACTTCAAAACTAACAAATCTATTTCTCATTTATAAATTAACTTCAAAATTTGATATAATTCTTTACAAAATTAAATAAAACTATTGACAAATTTTCAAAAATAGGATAAAATCGAAATATAAAGAAACAATTTGAAACTATAGATTTTTTTAAAAGAAAAAGAGGGAGATAATCTATGAGAGCATTGGTTACAGATATTGAAAGAGGAGCTACATTTGATGGACCAGGAATTAGAACAGTCGTCTATTTTAAAGGATGTCCACTTAGATGTCTGTGGTGTTCCAATCCTGAAACGCAAAAATTAGAAAATGAATTTTGGGATTATGATGGCTCTCTTTATAAAGGAAACAAAAGCCCTTGTTCTGGCTGTCCTGCCGCAAATTCACTAAAACAAGTTGCAAAAGACATGACACTGGAAGAAGTATTTGAAATCGTTATGAAAGATGAAAACTTTTATAGAAATTCTGGTGGCGGTGTTACCTTGAGTGGCGGAGAAATACTTGTAAATTCAGCTTTTGCAATAGAACTTTTTGAAAAATTAAAAGAAGAATATGTTAATACGGCTATAGAAACAACAGGATATGGGAATTACAAGGATCTTGAAAATTTAGCAAAACTAACAGATACTGTATTATTTGATATAAAGCATTTAAATAGCCAAAAACATAAGGAATACACTTCTGTCTCAAATGAAATTATTTTAGAAAATCTTACAAAACTTTCAAAATGGCACAAAAAAATCATTATGCGATTTCCGTTTATAAAAGGAATTAATGATGACGAGAAAAATATTCGTCAAACAGCAGAATTCCTAAAAAATTTGAATCTTCTAGAAGTAAACATTCTTCCCTATCACACAATGGGGTTAGAAAAATATAGAAAACTAGGTCGTGAATATCCTATGAAAACATTGGAAAAACATACACAAGCGGAACTGGATAACGCTGTAGGCATAATGAACAGTTACGGATTGAAAGCAAAATTATATGGATAACGAAAATTAAAGATAAAGATAAAATATAAAAAATGGAGGAAAAACAATGAAAGAATTTGTTTTGAAAAGCGAAAGAGTAAAAAAATTAAGAGAATCGGCTTTATCAAAATTTCCTGGTGTCAGTGTCGAAAGAGGAAGACTTTTGACAAAAGCATACAAAGAACACGAAGGAAAATCAAAATATATTGTTCGTGCTTATGCAGTTAAGGAAATTTTAGAAAATATGACAATTTATATAAAAGATGGAGAACTTGTCGTAGGAAATCAGTCTGTAGACGAGAGAACTGCTCCCCTTTTCCCAGAATATGCAGTAGATTGGATTATTGATGAAATCAAGACAAAAGGTAACTTTGACCATAGAGACGGAGATAAATTCAGAATACCCGAAGAAGAAATTCCAGAATTACTTGAAATATGTGAATGGTGGCGTGGAAAAACATTAAAGGACAAAGCTCACGCTCAAATGCCTCAGGAAATAAAAGAAGCTGGAATCGCAAAAATTATTCACGGAGAAGGAAATATGACTTCTGGTGACGGACATATTGTTCCTGATTTTAAAAAGGTTTTGACAAAAGGGCTAAAAGGTGTGATTGAAGAAGCTAAGGCTTCTATGGAAAAAATAGACATTACAATTTATGGCGGATACAATAAAATTGACTTCTTAAAGGCTGTACAAATTGTGGCACAGGCAACTATCGACTTTGCTCATAGATTTGCAAATCTTGCAAAAGAACTTGCTGAAAAGGAAACTGATTCTCAAAGAAAAGAAGAATTACTTCAAATTCAGAAAAACTGTCTAAACGTACCTGAAAATCCTGCTCAGACATTTTGGGAAGGAGTACAGGCAATCTGGTTTATTCATTTAGTAATTCAGATTGAAAGCAACGGACATTCAGCTTCTCTTGGAAGAGTGGATCAATATTTATATCCACTTTACAAAAAAGATGTTCTGGAAGGTGACTTAGACAGAGAATTTGCAAAAGAAATGCTACAATGTCTATGGGTAAAACTTTACTCTGTAATAAAAGTCCGTTCAACTTCACATTCTGGTTACGGTGCAGGTTATCCAACTTATCAAAATGTTACAATAGGAGGATCAACTCCAGCTGGAAAAGATTCTACAAATGAATTAAGCTACTTAATTTTGGAAAGTGTTGGAGAAAATAAGCTTACACAGCCAAATCTCTCAGCAAGATTTCACATAAACTCTCCAGAAAAATTTATTAGAAAATGTGCCGAAGTAGCCGCAACAGGTTATGGAATGCCTGCAATGCATACAGATGAAATAATAGTTCCTGCATTGTTAAATAAAGGCGTAAAAATTGAAGATGCCTACAATTATTCAATGGTAGGATGTGTAGAAGTGGCTGTTCCTGGAAAATGGGGATATAGATGTACTGGTATGACTTTCTTAAACTTTGTAAAAGCAACTGAACTTGTATTGACTGATGGCTATGATGCTAGAACTGGACTTCAATTACTAAAAGCTGGAAAGCTTACTGACTATGAAACTTACGATGATTTGTGGGAAGCATGGAAAAAATATATGAAACACTATACAAAATTGTCAGTAGCGCTTGACGCATTGTCTGACACACATTTGGAAGAATTCCCTGACATTTTATTATCAAGCCTTATTGACGACTGTATAGGCAGAGGACTTTCCGCAAAAGAAGGTGGAGCTGTTTATGACATCATTTCAGGACTTCAAGTGGGAATTGCAAATGCTGCAAATTCACTATACGCTCTAAAAACTACTGTTTTTGATAACAAAATATTAACAAAAGAAGAAGTTTACAATGCCCTTCAGACAAATTATGCTGGAGAAAATGGGCAACGAATTAGAAAAATATTGTTAGAAGTGCCTAAATATGGAAATGATATTGATGAAGTGGATGTATTTGCTACAAATATTTACTGGACATATATTGACGAAATTCAAAAATATCATAATACAAGATATGGAAGAGGCCCTATTAATTGTGGTTACGGAGTTTCTACATCTGGAATCTCATCAAATGTACCAATGGGAACAGTAAGTGGTGCCACTCCAGATGGAAGATATGCCTACACACCAGCAGCTGAAGGTGGTTCGCCAACTCAAGGAACTGACACAAACGGTCCAACAGCAGTACTAAATTCTGTAAACAAATTGCCAACTCTTATGATTACAGGTGGACAGTTGTTGAATCAAAAATATCCGCCAGAATTAGTAAATACTCCAGAGCAGTTTGAAAAATTTGTAAATGTAATAAAATCATTTATAAGTTCAAAAGGATGGCATATACAATTTAACATTATTTCAGGAAAAACATTAAAACAGGCACAAGTTGAACCTGAAAAACATAGAGATATAATAGTAAGAGTTGCTGGATACTGCGCTCAATTTGTTACACTTGACAGAACTACACAAAATGATATTATTTCAAGAACAGAACAAAGAATATAAACATTTATCTTTTAGATAATTTTTATATATAAGTTTTCTCTATACAAGAAGCTAGTAATTTTAGGCTTCTTGTATTTTTTTGTATAATCAACATAACAAAACTCTACTTAAAGACTTTATAAATTGATGTTTTACACTATTTTTTGGTTATTCACAAGTTGTATTCTAGTGTTTTCAAATATTATTTCATAATATCTTTAGTTATCAAATAATTCTATTATTTTACCAAGTATCTCATCAAGTATCTTTCAACATTATCCCCATACTCGTTATCTAAAGTTTCTACTATTTTAAATCCCAGTTCTTCATAAATTTTTTTCGCAGTAAAATTATCCATATCTACAGTAAGCTCTATTCTCTTTATTCCCATTTCTTTCAAAGTTTCCATTACATACTGAAGCAATTTTCTAGCATATCCATTTCTCTCAAATTTCGGCACAGTCGAAACCCCATAAACATAAGCTACTTCCCTGTCAAAACTGCTCAAAACTTCAATAACTGACATCAATTCTTCATTTTCATCGTTACTTAACATTGCAAAAACTTTTCCATATTTAGTAAATGGCTTAATGTTCCAGTTTCCAACTGTTGCTTCTCCAAATACTTCATTTTCATGTTTAACAATTTTAAATAACAATTCTGAATCTTTTTTCGCATCCAATACTCTAATCTTATAATTTTTTCCCATGAAAATCATCCTTTCTCATAAATTCTTCATATGATTCATTTTAACACAAAACTAGATTGATTAATTTATAATATTTATTACACAACATCTTCCTTATTAAATCAATCATTCTAAGTATATTAGAACCTAAATAATATTTATTAAATTAATAAAGCTATACAATATCAAATTTAATTAAAATAACTATAATTTCTTTAACCAGTTTTAGATTTTTACATACAATTTAATAACTTACCTTATATAAATACAGCCCTTCTGAAGCTGCCAAAATTTTTTTATCATCAACATTAGGTTTTTCAAGTCTTTTCCTGATATAATCTTTTTCTTCATTGCCAAAATAAACTGCAAGTGCTGAACCAATCATAATTCTGACCATTGTTTTCAAAAATCCGTTACCACAAATTTCCACATTCACTTGTTTTTCTCCAAATTTCTCATCATAATAGCATTTCACATAAAAAATCTCTCTCACAGGGTTTCTGTAAGCCTTATCTTTTTTCATAAAACTGCTAAAATCATACTTTCCTACAAAATCATTCATTATTTCCTGAAATCTTTCCACATCTACGCTTCTTCTCAATCCAGTCACATAATTCGCCTCAAACGGTGTAATATTATCTTCATCCCTCATAATATACAAATAAGTTCGACTTTTTGCATTAAATCTCGCATTAAATTTCTTATCTGCTTTCTCAATGTTTAATACTTTAACTTCTCTTCTCAGAGATTTATTAATTTGTCTTTTTATAGCCTCAAGCGGAATTTTACTATCAATCACAAAATTAGAAACCTGTTCCATCGCATGAACTCCTTTATCAGTTCTCCCAGATGAAATCATATTTATCTTTTGTGAAAATGTTCTAAAAATAATTTTTTCAATTTCCCCTTGTACAGTTTTCATTCCATTTTGCCTCTGAAACCCACAAAATTTACTTCCATCATACTGATAAACCATCTTTACATTTGTTTTTTCCATTTTTCTCTCTTATTTCTCCAGTTAATAGCTTATTTTAAAATATATATTTTTTACAACCTAATACTATTTTCCATTTATACTCGAACCCCTTTAAAATTGAACTAATAGAAATTATATAATTTAGGGTTTGAGTAAAATAGTCATAATTTTGAGTTCTGTTTTAAACT
>NZ_CALHQO010000014.1:0-3691 GCF_938036635.1 uncultured Leptotrichia sp. | reverse complement strand
ACTATTTTGCTGTCTTAGAAAACGATACCATCAAAATTTTCATTTTTCTTTTTGTTTATAAAAAATTAAATCCTATTTACAAGAGGACTCCTCCTGCAAATAGGATATGCTTTCTTATTTAATGGGAAGCAATTTTTTTAAAATCACCATTGTTTGGTCCATAATCACTCCACTAATTACTAGTGAAACAACTGGTCCAATCGTTGGCCATTGTCCCATAATAGCTGCGATAATCACACAACTAGCATCAATTAAGAATTTGTTTCGTGGTATAGACGTTTTGAATTTTTCGTGTAAGGCAAGGGTTGCGGCGATATAAGGTCCAACCCCAAGTTCTGCTAAGGCATAGACTGCACATCCTATGGCAATTAAGGCAATCCCTACAACCATCGCAATTATTTTTATGGTGATATCCATTTCAGCAAGTGCTCTAAAATCGAACAGGTCAATAAAGAAACTTTGCAAGAACATCCCTACAACCGTACCAAATCCAATATATCTCCAGTTAATACTGAGCGTAATCGCCAGGAATACCAGAGAAACAATGATGTTACTCATTGCCATACTAACCCCAAAGGTGCGATTTAATCCTTCCCACACAAGAACGACAACGTCAGCTCCTAATGTACTCGAACCAGCCATCTTTGCACCTAGCCCGATTAAAAAACAGGAAATGACTAATAAAACTAATCGAAGTCCTAATTTATCTTTTTTCAATCTCATTCTCCTTATTTGGACCAGTTTTCTGGACTCCACATCCGCCCGTCCAACTCTCCATGTGCTTGTTCAATTCGTTTTGCTTGTTCTAAAAGAAGAGTTTTTGCAGCCACAAGCAAAGCGCGTTCTTTATATTCTTTTTCTTCCGCAATCCATGCATCAAGTAACCTGATTTTCTCAATAATCTCCATATTGACTCTCCTCCCAATCACTCAGATGCATTTCGAGTTCCAGTCTTTCATCCTGATTCTCTTTGATCCACTCTGCGATTTGTTCCCACTCGGCACCTTTCATTGATTGTGCACGTTCGATAAACCAATCTTTTGTATTTTTTAATGGTATTGCTAAATTTAAAATGAAATATAACGAGGATAATATTCTTTTAGCTAAAAATTTAAATTATCCTAATTCTGCTTATGCACAATATGATGAAACGCCTAATTTGTGGTTGTCATTAGCAGAACAGATGAAACTACAATACCTAGAAGAATATAAAACTAATAAATTAAATATGATTTTATTTTTAGTTAACTCAAATTTAGTTCTGTTAAGAACTGAAGCAAAAGAACGACTAATCAAAGCAGAAGCTAACTTACAACTAGAAGATGAACAAATTTATAAAATTGATAAAAAATTCATTTCATTCTTTTCTGAAGATTTGGCATTGTGGACTTCTTCAGAAATTAGTTCAAACAAAATAGAGCATGAGTTATATGATAAATTAAAAGTTGATTTTGTTTATGTGAGAGTGACTCAAGTTTATCACAATACTTTTGAATATGAAGTCCTTGATAAAGTTGAAATCTATAATGAAAATATTTTCATTACATATACTCCAGCTTTTACTTGGAATAACAATTCTATTTATTTAGAGAATTTACGAGAATTTACAATTGAATGATTAAAATACCAAATAAGAAAGGAAATCCTTTGGAACATATTGTTTTACTAAGAGGTGTTACTCCTAATGGAAAAAATGCTATCCCCAAAATGTCTTATTTAGTAGATGTTTTAACAGAAGCTGGGTTTCAACAAGTTCGAACTTATATTCAGAGTGGAAATATTATTCTTGAAAGTGAGTTGCCCCTAGAAGAAATACGAGAACAGGTTCACTCTCTAATAAAGGAAAAAATTGGCGATGACTTAAAAATAGTAATCAAGGACAAAAGTACTTTTACAAAAATTGTCCAAGAAAACCCGTTTGGAGAACACTATCTTTATGACCGGGTAAACGTGATTTTTTATCAAGAACCTATTCAAAGTCTCCCTTTAGAAAAATTAAAAATTGATTACGGTGAAGAAGAAATTTGTATCGGTAACCATTGTCTTTACCTCTATCTCCCTAGAACTGCAAAACAAAAGAAACTTAGTACCAACTATCTTGAAAAGCTTTTTAATGTAGATTTGACCATGCGAAAACTAAATGTAGTAGAAAAATTATTAAGAAAGTAGTAAATGTATCTCTCTCACGAAAAACAGCTTCCAATCACTTAAACTCAGTCTAAAACAAATAAAAAAGAACTTACATAAAGTAAGTTCTTTTTATTTTTTCATATAGATTTTCAAACTTCTTTAATATAGCCATTTAAAAAATCTTCTAAAGATTCATATTCTGATTCATAATAATGCAAATTAAACACTTCTTGCAAGAGAAAAACTTTATAACTTTTTTTCTTAATATTTTCAATAATTTTCAAATCATCAAAAAAATATTCTTTCCAAACTCTATTTTCTAGATGTAATTTAATTTTTTCAGACTCAATCAATTCTCGTAAATAATCAGTATTTTTAACTAAATAAGATTGAATAGATTCACCTTCATTTTGAACTTCTAAAAATAATCCTTTTCTTTTTGCATTTTCAAAAGTTAACTCTTTTTCATATTTTTGGCATCTTTCAACAATTTGTTTAATTTCTAAAGCAATTCCCTTGTTAAAATTTAAAATGTCTTTATTCTTCATTATCTTTACCTCATTTCTTTTTCTTTATATTTTGATTATATAACGTAGCTCCTTATTTGTCAATAAAAATATTTTTTGTTGACAAAATAATTGCTTTATTGTATTATATAAATATAGAAAATCAAGAAAGAAGGCAAAAACAATGACATACCCAAAATTGATTTCATGGAGCTACCGAGATGGCCGAGGATTATTTTCATCAAAAAACGATAAAGAGTTTATCAATCTCTTTTATGTACGAAATGCAGAAACAGAAGAAACTATTAAAAAAGTAGGTTTTATTCCAAGTGACGCTCTAGGACCTGATTTCCCTGGCGTGTATAGACAAAAAGAATGGGGCTACAGCCAACGCGCTCGTTCTCATGGAAAAATTAAAAAGAAATTCCAAAAACTATATCCGGATTTGGAAGATAAATTCTTATGTAAACAAGCTAATAATGGAGAAAATTTGAATGGAGCAATTTGTGCAAGATTGTGTGTTGACAGTTGGGTTAATCCATTAACAAAAGAATACTCAGAATATTTCTTATCAAGTAAATACATTAAAGCTTCAGCATTTGATGATACAAAATTTGTAGAAGATTTATTAAACTATAAACCCCTTGCTCTTGGAAGTGGAGTAATTAAATCTTATCAAGAAGAAGAATTGCCAAACTTTGTACAATCTGTAAAATTTTATAACCAGAACTTATATAAGAAATTACTTTCTTTTGATAAGGTACAAGAATTGAGCAAAGAATTTTCACCAGTTGGAAAAACTGCAAAAGTCCATACATTAAAACCATCAAAAGTTTGGCCATTAAAAGATTTATTTGATTATTCTATTAACAAATCTTATTTTTGGGATGGTGAAAAAATTATTATTACATTTAGCAACAAAAGTCAAGAGCTTACTAATATTGATACACTAACATTTACTCCTAAAGAAGATTACTTGGTTGAAATTATTGAAGAAGATTCTGTAACTCCTATGACTGAATTTGTTCAACCTAAAAAATAAAAGAGCAAGAAAT
>NZ_CALHQO010000013.1:0-2522 GCF_938036635.1 uncultured Leptotrichia sp. | reverse complement strand
TATTTAAATGAGAATAACATAAATTATAATTACTGTGGTGTAATTTATTAAAAAATTTATAAAAATAATAAGATAGACATTGATTTTTAACTGAATAAATGATATTATTTACATAGATTTACAATTAAAGTATAGTATAATTGTGTAAAAACTAAAATAAATAATTATAATTGATTTATTTAATTCTACAGTGCATTGCTTCACATAGATTTGGGAGTAGGTAAAGACAGAAAAGGCAAATTATGACAGAAATTATTGTGGAAATAAAAAATGAGCAAGGACTTCATGCAAGACCATCTGGGCAGATTGTCAATATCGCAAAGAAATATGATTTGACTTTGGAAATAGAAAAAGTTGGAGAAAATGAAATTGTAAATGCAAAGAATGTATTTGGAGTAATGATGCTTGGAGCAGCTAAGGGAGAAAAATTAAAGCTTAGAGCAATTTCAAAAAATGAAGAAAATATAGAAAATGAAAAGAAATTATTAGAAGAATTAAGAAAAATAATTGAAGTTGATAAATTTTTTGAAGAATAATTTTTATAAATAAAAAAGAAGGGAGAAGAACTGGCTTTTAATAGCAGTTCTAGAGTGCAAAATGAACGAAAAAGAATTTGAATTATTATTGGAAGATTATTTACCAGAAGAAAAAAAATCTGGAGATGTAGTAGAAGGAGTTATTACTAGAAAAGAACTGGATTATGGTTTTCTTGATTTGAATGCAAAGAAAGAAGGAAGAATTTATGCAAGCGAGGTTAAAGACTTTGAAATAGGAGATAAAATTGAAGTAAAAGTTTTAAGAGAAGATGATGAGAACATCATTGTTTCAAAATTTGTGTTGGATAAGGCAAAAGAACTAGCATCATTTAATGTAGATGACATTGTAACAGGAGAAATTATTAAGAAAATTAAAGGTGGATACACTGTAAAAATTGGAAAAAATGAAGCATTTCTACCATTTTCACTTGCCAGATTTGACAAAAATAAAGATTATACAGGACAAAAGTTTAAATTTTTAATAAAGGAAAAAAATAAGAGCAATATAACTATTTCAAGAAGTGACTTAATAAAAATTGAAGAAGAAAAATATTTAGAAAATGTAAATATTGGAGATGTTGTTACTGGTAAAATTAAAGAGATATTTGACTTTGGAATTATCTTGGACTTGGGAGCAACTAGTGGATTTATTCATATATCTGAAATTTCTTGGGATCAAGTGGATAATTTGACTGAAAAATATAAAATTGGTGATGAAATAAGTGCTAAAATTATTGAAAAGGATGCTGAAAAAAATAGATTGAAATTAAGCATAAAACAATTGTCAGAAGATCCTTGGGTTGCATTTGCGGCAAGCCATAATGTAGGAGATGTAGTCGAAGCAGTCGTAAAGGATGTACTTGATTTTGGGATAGTTGTGACTGTTGACGGTAATTCTGGATTTGTACATGTTTCAGAGCTGGCTTGGCATAATGGTGCTAAAGAGCTTAAAAACTACAAGGAAGGAGACAAATTTTCTGCAAAAATTATTCAAATTGAAGATGAAAAGAAAAACGTTAAGTTAAGTGTAAAACAATTATCAGAAAACCCTTGGGATACAGTCAAGGAAAAATACCACATTGGAGATATTATTGAAAAACCAATAACAGAAGTATTTGACTTTGGATTATTAATTTCACTGGAAAAAGATATTGACGGACTTTTACATGTGTCTGACTTGTCATACAAGAGAGAAGCCAATTTAACTTCAAAATATAAAGCAGGAGATGTAATCAAATTTAAAATAGTTGACTTTAATGACGAAAAAAATAGAATTACTTTAAGTGCCAAAGCATTGCTTGATGACAGATGGGAAGTTCTTGAGGAAACTTATGACTTTGATAATGCATTTAAAGGAAAGATTATGAATGTTCAGGATTATGGAATTTTTGTGGAATTAGAAAAAGGAATAGAAGTTTTTATTCATAAAAACGAATTTTCATGGGATAAAAAAGAACATAAAGAATACAAAGTTGGCGATGAAGTCGAATTTAAAGTAATTGTAGTTGATAAACTTGATAAAAAACTGTCTGGAAGTATCAAGCAATTAGAAAAATCACCTTGGAAGGAAGCAATTGAACAATATAAGAAAGGAAATATTGTAAATACTGAGATTGTCGAAATTCAGGAAAATTTTGTACTTGTTAAATTAACAGAAAGATTTAACGGGATTATACCAAAACGTGAGTTGACAGAGGAATTTTTGAAGGATATTTCTGAAAAATTCTCAGTTGGAGATAAAGTTGAGGCTGTAATTACAGATATTAATGAAAAAAGAAAATCAATTGCATTATCTGTAAAAAAAGTTCAGGAAATGGAAGAGAAAAAAGAGATGGATGAACTTATGAAAGTTTATGGAGTTTAATTTTGACAAACTTAACAATAACTGAAAAAATACTATTTGCAAGGGGGATTCCCCCTTGTTGTTTATAAAGCATAAATTGAATATATAGTTATGTATAAAAAGACAGAGTAAAAAATATAGGG
>NZ_CALHQO010000012.1:0-5529 GCF_938036635.1 uncultured Leptotrichia sp. | reverse complement strand
GAAAAGAGGTAATAGAAAAGAGTCCGATTTGTATTAAAGATTTCCATTAAGAACAAACGTTTTTCCAAATCATTGGCTTTTGTTTGCATTTGTGCATAAGTTTGCGCCGCTTGTTCTTCAATCGTTTGAACATACGGTGGCAGTAAACCAATAAGGCCTAGTTCCTTCCGCTCCTCTAATGTAAAGGCAGTACCTTTATTGAGGAAAGGATTGTTTAAAATATCATGTGCAGTCATAGTGCAACCTCCTTTTTACTTCTATTATACCACTTAAAACGAATCGTTTAGAAAACTTTGTCGTTTAAAAAATACAATTGTGTACGCATATGTTATAATGAGTCTACGAGAACAATTTTCTAATAAGCTATTTTATACTTAAAACACTATTATTGATGACAATTTAAGTTGTTTTATAAATTTCTGAACTCATCAAACCCTCGACAATTACTCTTTACTAAAAGTTTCGAGTATAACAAAATAATATTTTTCAGTCAAGTTAATTGGAAAAAGCAATAAAATATGGTAAAATGTAATGAAAAACAAAAATAACGAAATATAAATAATAAAATGCTTAATTTAGATTTAATAATTCGAAAGGTGGCTTAAAATATGGATTTTACAAAAGTCAAAGAAAATGAGGAAAAAGCAATTTTAGAAAAAAGAGAAATTGTTAAAAAGGATTTTTGGCGACAAAAATATCATATTCAAGGAATTGTGGGGTTAATTAACGATCCAAACGGATTTTCGCAGTTTAAAGGGAAATATCATATGTTTTATCAATGGAATCCATTAGGAACCAATCATAAAAATAAGACATGGGCTCATAGTGTAAGTGATGACTTATTACATTGGAAAAGGTTGAAAACGGCTTTACGTCCTGATACCTGTTATTCTAAAGATGGGGTTTATTCTGGGAGTGCGATTGTAGATGATGAAAAACTTTATTTATTTTATACAGGAAATGTGAAAGATTGTGATGGGAATAGAGAATCTTACCAATGCTTAGCAGTTTCAAGCGATGGAGAAAATTTCGAAAGATGGGATCCAAGCATTGTAAATCAGCCTAACGGGTACACTCGACATATAAGAGATCCAAAAATTTGGAAAAAAGATGGGAAATTTTATGCAGTAATTGGTATTCAAAGTGAAGATTTGGAAGGAAAAGCAGTTTTATACAGTTCAGAAAATATAAAGGACTGGAAGTTTGAAGGGGAAATTGCAGGAGCAAATCACGGAAAACTTAAAGATTTTGGATTTATGTGGGAATGTCCTGATTACTTTCAGTTAAAAGATGAAAAAACAGGAGAAGTTAAAGATTTATTAGTATTTTCACCACAAGGATTGGAGCCGGAAGGAGATTTATACAACAACAAATATCAGACAGGATATTTATTTGGGAAATTAGATTATAAAAAACCTGAATTTGAAATTTCATCAGATTTTGTCGAAATTGACAGAGGAAATGACTTTTATGCACCACAGTCAATGGAAGATGATAAAGGGAGAAGACTTATCGTAGGCTGGATGGGAATTCCAGAAGAAGAAGATTTTCCAACTGTAAAAAGTGAATGGCTTCACTGCCTAACTTTACCAAGAGAACTTAAAGTAATAGATGGAAAACTTTATCAAGTGCCTATAAAGGAAATGG
The DNA here is from genome assembly GCF_938036635.1 of uncultured Leptotrichia sp. Taxonomy (NCBI): domain Bacteria; kingdom Fusobacteriati; phylum Fusobacteriota; class Fusobacteriia; order Fusobacteriales; family Leptotrichiaceae; genus Leptotrichia; species uncultured Leptotrichia sp. The sequence continues at coordinate 3,882 of NZ_CALHQO010000012.1, read as the reverse complement.
AAAGTATCCGTGGAGAAAAAATTGAGTTTAGTGGAAAAATGACTGGAGAAGTGAAAGTTGGAACAGGAGCAACTTATGAATTAAAAGCTAAATTTACTGATTTTAATTCTGATTTTGGATTAAAATTACGAACTGGTAAAAATAGTGAAACAATTTTAAAATTTGATTATAACGATAAAAAATTTGTACTAGACAGAACAAAAGGTGAACAAGCTGATAAAAGATTAAGAAAAGTTTATCTTGGAAATATTTCGGAATTGGAACTTACTGTGTTTGTAGATAATTCTTCTGTGGAAGTGTTTATTAACGACGGACAGGAAGTATTTTCATCAAGAATATTCCCTGAGAAAGATGCGAACGGAATAATCGTTTTTGCTGATAAAGATGTAAATGTGGAAATAGAAAAATGGGAATGGAAATAAAGTTATGGCGAAAGAAATATATAAATGTGTTTAGTCGTTTTTATTCCAAAGAAATCACGACATTTTAATTCTAGTGCAACAGATTGTTAAATAAATTTCAAGCAAAATTTCGTTAAAGAAAAAATAACTGTTTGAGATTTTGGAATAAATTTTAAATAGTATTTAGTTAATCGTATAAAAATAACCTTTATTCAAAATCGAGTTTTATTTTTTCTTTATAAGAAAGTTTTGCGTAAAGCGTGGGTGCAGGGAGATGGCGTTTGATCTCCCTGCTTAGAAAAACTTATGATAAATAAAAAAAAGAAAAAATGATTAATAATCAAAAAACTTGGATTACCATTTATTAATAAGATAGATTGTATAATATATTTGAAATAAAAAAAAGAAAAATAAGGAGAAAAAAATGCTGATTTCGTTGAACTGGTTAAAGCAGTATATAGATTTAGATGGAATAGAAATAAATGAAATGGAGAATGCCCTTACTATGATTGGGCAGGAAGTGGAAAAAATCGAGGTGCTGGGGGAAAACTTGGAAAATGTTGTAACAGCACATATTGTTGAAAAGGAGATGCATCCTGATTCGGATCATTTGACGATTTGTAAAGTAGATAATGGGAAGGAAATTTTGCAGGTTGTTTGTGGTGCGTCTAATCATAAGGCTGGAGATAAGGTTGTTTTAGCACAGGTTGGAGCAAAACTAGCTGAAGACTTTGTTATTAAAAAAGGGAAAATAAGAGGTGTGGAATCAAATGGAATGCTTTGTTCAGAAGAAGAACTGAATATTGGTAAGGATTCTGACGGGATTATGATTTTACCTCAAGATACACCTGCTGGAATACCAATGAAGGAATATTTGGGAATTAATGATACTGTGTTCGAGTTGGAAATTACGCCAAATCGTCCTGACTGTTTATCGCATATTGGGATTGCAAGAGAACTGGGGGCTTATTACGGGAAAGAAGTAAAATATCCTAGTTTTGTGATAAATACTGAAAGTAGCGAAAAAACGGCTGACAATATTTCAGTTGAAATTGCAGACAGCAATTTGGCAAAAAGATATGTGGCTAGAATTATTAAAAATGTAACGGTTAAGGAAAGTCCAAAATGGCTTAAGGAAAGAGTAGAATCTATTGGAATTAGAAGTATTAATAATATTGTAGATGCTTCAAATTTTGTTATGATGGAACTTAATCAGCCTAATCATGCTTTTGACCTTGATAAAATTGAAGGTGGAAAGATTGTTGTGAGAGCAGGGCTTGAAAATGAAAAACTGGTTACGCTTGATGAACAGGAAAGAGAATTAAATAGTGATGATATCGTAATTTCGGATGGAGTGAAAGCTGTAGCACTTGGTGGTGTAATGGGCGGAGAAAATTCACAAATTACTGAAAATACAAAAAATATCCTTCTGGAAGTGGCAAACTTTAACTCGCAAAATGTGAGAAAAACTTCAAGAAGATTGACTTTATCAAGTGATTCTTCATATAGATTTGAAAGAAGAGTGGATGAGGAAAATGCGATTAATGTGATAAATAGACTTGCGAATTTGATTCAGGAAGTAGCAGGTGGAGAAATATTGGCTGGAGCTGTTGACAATTATCCTGTTCCTTATGAGAAAAAATCTGCTGAACTTAATTTTGAAAGATTGAACCGTTTCGTTGGGAAAGTAATTCCTCGTGAAACTGTTATTGGAATTTTAACTAGACTTGAAATCGAAGTTGTGGATAATGGAGAAACTTTGACATTAACTGCACCAAGTTACCGTGATGATTTGGAAAATGAGCAAGACTACTTTGAAGAAATCATCAGAATGTATGGTTTTGACAATATTGAAAATATTTTACCAAAACTAGATATTAGTGAACAGCCAGTTATTGACACAACAAAACTTTCTACGCAAGTAAAACTTATTGCAGCAAATGCAGGACTTAAAGAAGTTATCAACTACAGCTTTGTTCCAAAAGATGCGATGGAAAAAATAAAATACACAGTAGCACAGGAAAAACTGATTGACGTGCTAAAACCAATTACAGAGGATTTTGTAACATTGCGTCCGACATTGCTTTACAGCCTTATCAAAAACGCAAAGGACAATATTAACAGAAATGTTGCAAATATCAGATTCTTTGAAGTAAGCAGAACTTTTGAAAAAGCTGAAGAATTGGCAAAAGAAGAAGTGAAATTGGGAATAATTCTGGCTGGAGAAAATGACAAGACATTGTGGAATCCAAAACCTGTTCCTTACGATTTTTACGATTTGAAGGGGATTGTAGAAGAAATCTTTACACAGCTTAAATTTAATAACTATATGATAAAACGTTCTGAGCAAAGCCAGTTCCACCCTGGACGTTCAGTTGATGTATTTGTGGGACGTGAATTGATCGGAAGTTTTGGAGAAATTCATCCAGATGTGCTGGAAAACTTTGACTTAGGGAAAACATCAGTTCTAGTTGGAGAATTTAACATTGACTTGATTCAGAAATATATCGGTAAAAAGGTAAATTATCAAGGAATTGTAAAATATCCAGCTGTGCCAAGAGATTTTGCATTCGTTATGAAGGAAGAAATCCTAGTTGGAGATGTATTAAAAACAATCCAGAAAGTTGACAAGAAAATAGAAAAAGTGGAACTATTCGATATTTATCAAGGTGTCGGAGTACTGCCAGGAATGAAGAGTGTGGCAATTAGCGTAGTTCTAAGAGATAAGAGCAAAACACTGGAAGAAAAAGAAATTGTAGACATTTCCAATAAAATTGTGGCTAAGGTTGAGAAGGATTATGGTGCGGTTTTAAGACAGTAAGAATATAAAAAAGGGGGAAATTGAGGTGTTAAAAATAGTAACATTGCCATTTAATGATAAAATGGAGGAATTTGAGCAGGAAAAACTGGAAAAAGTGTTAAAAGATGTTCAAATTGTGAAATATCAGGCTGAACTGGTGAAAATTGAGGGGAAATATTACTGGACGGCTTTTGTTGAATGTGAAAAAACAGATAAATTTAATAAAAATTCTGGAAAAGATAATTTTACACAAGATGTAAAAGAATTTAAAGATGCTAACCCAAATTATATGGAGTATCTGACAGAAGATGAAATGGAACTGTACAAGATATTAAAGGAATGGCGGGCAGGAGAAGCACAGCTGTTGGGCTATCCACCATATATTATTGCTTCAAACCAGCTTTTGGCGAATATTGCAAAAACTAATCCTAAAAATATGGAAGAACTTTCGCAGTTAAAGGGAATGGGGAAGCGTAAAATCAGGGATTACGGAGAAGAAATTTTACTGATTTTGGAAAATTTTTATGATATAAAAAGTTGAGCTTTTAAGATATTAGAATTTTTTTAATAAAATTGGCTGTTTCATAAAATAAACCTTATGAGACAGCCTTTTTTATCTAATCAGATTTTTCACTTATAATATGAAATTCAAATATTTGAAATAATATTATACGAAAATTC
>NZ_CALHQO010000011.1:0-5530 GCF_938036635.1 uncultured Leptotrichia sp. | reverse complement strand
TATATCATTTATTATGTTTTTTGTCTATTACAAAAAAGTGCTTTTGACAGAACAAAAAAATTAAAAATTTAATCTTAAAAATTCTATCAAATGCACTTAAACTTTAATATTATTCTATTATTTCAAAAATTGCCTTTGGCTCTTCAACTTTTTCTGATGTTATTACAAATGCATCTATAACTATATTTTTAGATTCGTTCACATTTTTATCATCATTATAGTAAATTTCAGCAATTTTTTCATTTTTTCCTATTTTTTCCCCAACTTTTCTAAAGATATTTATTCCAACTGCATGGTCAACTTCATCTTCTTTTTTAGCACGGCCTGCACCAATAATCATTGCTGCTTTTCCAATTTCTTCTGTTTTTATTTTTTTTATATATCCTTCATTTTCAGAAAAAATTTCCATTACATAGCTGGCTTTTGGAAGTAGTCCATAGTCATTTACAAGGTCTTTGTTTCCACCACTTTCCCCAATAAATTCTGCTAATATCTTTAATGCTGTTCCGTTTTTTATTACTTCATCAATTTTCTCTTTTGCCTCACTTAATTCTGATATTTCACCTTTTTCTTTCAAGGCAAGTCCTGCAATCGTATAAACAACTTCTTTTACGTCAGCAGCACCATTTCCCTTTAAAAATTCAATCGCTTCTATAATTTCATTTGCATTTCCGATTGCATGCCCAAGTGGTTCATCCATATTGCTAAGTACAACCTTGACTTTTCTTCCAGCACCTTTTCCAATTTCAATCATTCTTTCAGCCAATTTTTTAGCTTGCCTCAAATCTTTCATAAAGGCTCCATCCCCAACTTTTACATCAAGAATTATAACATCTGAATAAATTGCTAATTTCTTACTCATAATACTGCTTGCAATTAACGGAATACTTGGAACAGTTGCAGTCACATCACGTAAAGAATACAGCTTCTTGTCAAGCGGAACTATCTTGTCGCTGTATCCCATCAGCCCAACTCCGGTTTTATTAGCAATTTTTACAAGTTCCTCTTTTGTCGTTGAAAACTTGAATCCTTTAATTGACTCAAACTTATCAATTGTTCCTCCAGTATGCCCAAGTCCTTTTCCAGATAACTTCACATTTCCCATGCCAAGTGCTGATAAAATAGGGGAAAGTATTACTGTAACCTTATCTCCAACACCTCCTGTACTATGCTTGTCCACAAGAAATCTATCTATCTCATCAAATTTTATCACATCTCCAGAATCCCTCATTACCATTGTAAATTTCAACAGTTCTTCCTGTGTCATATCATTAAAGTAAACTCCCATAAGAAATGCTGACATCTGATAATCAGGAATATTCCCAGCCAAGTATTCATTTAATAAAAACTCTATCTCTGTATCAGATAGTTTAAGGTTGTCACGTTTTTTTTCAATTATATCAACTGCTCTCATAAAATCATCTCCTAAATATTTCTTAAACTATGACTTGGAAACCGAAGTATTCCAAATCATAAATTATTAGTTCAATAAAAAATTGTAAATATAAAAAATTAAAGAAAAGATAAAAAGGTTGTAAAAGAATGATATTTAATTTATCAATTCTCAAACAACCATTTTTATAAATTTTTGCACTTTGAAAAATATTTATAATTACAATGTAGATTTCACTTGAATTTTACCATCTTTAATATCTTGTTTAATTTGTTCAAGACGTTTGATGTTTTCTTCTCCAATTTTATCTTTTGTAAATTCAAAGTTAGTTGTTCCTACTCCATTTTCCTTGATTCCAAAAACTTGTAATTTTGCTTCAAATTTTCCATCTATAGTAGATTTTACAACATCAAATACTGCGTTATCAACATATTTCATCATAGATGTCAAAATTATTCCTGGATACAAATTATCTTGGTTAGAATCCACACCAATTCCATAAACATTTTTTTCTTTAACTGCTTGGAATACTCCTAGTCCACTTGCTCCAGCAGCATGATAAATAACATCTGCACCTTGTTGAATTAATGTTTCAGTTTTAGCTTTTGCTGATGCTTGATCGTTAAATGAGTTAGTTCCACCAATGTATACAGGTAAAACTTTGATATCTGGTTTTACATATTTCGCACCTTGTGTGTATCCTGCATAGAATCTCTTAATTAATTCAGATTCGTTTGCACCCACAAATCCAATACTTCCTGTTTTGTCCATCATTCCAGCCAATGCTCCTACTAAGAATGATCCTTCTTGTTCTTTAAACAAAATAGAAGCAACATTTGGCAATCCATTTACAGTTTCATCAATTATTGCAAATTTTTGATCAGGGAAAGCCTGAGCTACAGCAACTAATGAATCTTTCATGCTGTATCCAACTGCTATAATCAAGTCAAATTCTCCAGATTCTGCAAATTGTGTTAAAGCATTTTTTGCTTCTGTTGACGGGTCTTTTGGCTCATATTCTTTAAAAGTGATTCCTAGTTCTTTTTGTGCTTTTTCTAATCCTCTAAAAGTTGCATCATTAAATGATTTGTCACCTTTACCTCCAGTAGAATACACTACTGCAACCGCTTTTTTAGAATTTGTCGCATCTGCAGATGTTTTACCATCTTTTACCTGCTCTCCTGTAGCTGGCTTATTTCCACAAGCTACGACTAACATTAATGCAAAAATTACACTAAAAATTGTAACAATTTTTTTCATTTTCTCCTCCTATAAAATTTTATATTTTTTTCATACTTAATTATACCCTATTTTTTTAAATTTTAAAATACTATCTTCACAAATTTTTTAAAAATTTTTATAAAAAAAAATCAAATTGCTAAAAAATGTAAGATCTAACATCTTTCAGCAGTCTGATTTTCAAAAATTTATTTTACTGTAATATTTTTTTTAATCAACCAATGTCGGTTTAAAATCTTCAAGCCAAGGTAGTCCAAATTTATTTAATGCTTCCATAAATGGATCTGGATTCATTTCTTCTACATTAAACACTCCTGGCTTTTTCCATTCACCAGTAAGTACCATTGCAGCCCCTATCATTGCAGGCACTCCTGTTGTGTAAGAAATAGCTTGTGAGCTAACTTCTTTGTAACATTCCTCATGATCGCAAACATTGTATACATAATACGTTTTTTCTACACCATCTTTTTTACCTCTAAAAATATTTCCGATGTTTGTCTTACCTTTTGTTCTAGGCCCAAGCGAAGCTGGATCAGGCAGTACTGCTGTTAAAAATTGCAATGGAACAATTTTCTTTCCTTCAAATTCTATTGGCTCAATTGAAGTCATTCCGACATTTTCAAGTACTTTTAAATGAGTCAGGTAACTTTGCCCAAAAGTCATAAAGAATCTAATTCTTTTAATTCCTTTAATATTTACTGCAAGCGATTCTAATTCTTCGTGGTGTAATAAGTACATATCTTTTTCACCAATTTGAGGGAAATTGTACACTCTTTTGATTTCCATTGGCTCTGTTTCCACCCATTTTCCATCTTCCCAGTAGCTTCCGTTAGCTGTAACTTCTCTAATATTAATTTCTGGATTAAAGTTTGTTGCAAACGGGTAACCGTGATCCCCAGCATTTGCATCAAGAATGTCAATGTAATTTATTTCATCAAAATAATGCTTTTGTGCATACGCCGAAAATACCCCAGTAACACCTGGATCAAATCCACTTCCTAAAATAGCGGTAATCCCAGCCTTTTCAAATTTTTCCTTATACGCCCATTGCCATTTATACTCAAATTTGGCTGTGTCCAAAGGCTCATAATTTGCTGTATCCAAATAATCAGTCTTAGTTTCAAGACAAGCATCCATAATTGTCAAATCTTGATATGGTAAAGCCACATTTATCACAATATCAGGCTTATATTCTTTAATCAATGCCACTAACTCAGATACGTTATTTGCATCCACCTTTGCAGTCTGAATTTCAATTCTTCCAGCATATTTACTTTTTTCAATTCTTTCCTTGATTTCATCGCATTTTGCCTTTGTACGGCTAGCTATCATAATTGAACTAAATACTTCTGAATTTTGTGCACATTTGTGACACACTACATTTGACACTCCTCCAGCTCCGATTACTAATGCTTTTTTTCCCATTAATTTTCCTCCTCAATATAAATTTATTCTTCTAAATATTATTTCAAAATTTTTCTAACCAGTTATTTCCAATAATATCACTCTATTTTTCTTTGTTCATATTATACTGTAAAATTTTTATTCTGTAAATTGTTTTTTTTACTTTTTTATTCTGTATACAAAAAATACTCAGGCAATATCACACTACTGTCTGAGTATTTTTATTTAAAAATTATTTTCTCACAATAAAAAGCTTATCATCGCCGTCATATTCAACTAAGAAAATGTCATTAATATCAGAAACATTATACTTTGCAAGTTCTTCCTGAAGCCATTTTTCATCTTTTCCAATATGTTCAAGATTTTCTTGTAGAATTTTTCCTTCTGAAACTAGTAAACTTGAATAATTTTCATCGTTTTTCTGTATAACAATTAATTGTCCGTTTGATTCCATAAATGCATCTTCAATCTCTGATATTTGAAAAATCCCTTTTGTTCTTAATTTTGTATAGAAATCAGGAATAGAAAGAGTTGCCTGAGCAAAATTTTCCGTTATCATTTTTCCGCCTTTTATTAAGTATACAATTTGTCCGTCTATCATTTTTTTTACATTTTTGTTTGAATTTTTTAGAAAATCTATTGTTGTCATTAACAGTCCCCATATTAACAGTACTATTAAAAACTGAACTATTGTTATGCTCGGATTGTAAATTACACCACCAATAATTCCCCCAAGAACATAGTTTCCTATCTGATCTTCTGTTGAAGTCGGTGCCAGCTGGCTTCGTCCGTTTAAATTCATAAATACTACTAAAGCAATAAATCCGATTGTAAGTTTTATCGCTACAGGAATTATAAAATCCAAATTACATCATCTCACTTTCTTTATTATCTTTCCTTTTAAAAAATAAGAAATTTCGCTATTCTTTAAATGTTTTAATTTCATCTACGTAAGGAACTGTCATTTGTTCAACTAAAATATTATTGTCTACCCAATGAATCTGATAAAACTTATCCCTTATTTTATAAACTGTATGTTCTGTTATTTCAGGAGTATTTATAAAAATCTCATTTTCTCCAACTTTAAATTTTTCAGCTAATTTTTTGATAACGCTTGCTGAATTTTTATAAACTTTTTCTCGATTATTATTAGCTCTGTAATTTTCAAAATGATATAATCCAAATAAAAAAATAATCATTAAACCAAGCATACTAAGCTGCTTATCTCTCAAAGAAATGCTTCCTTTAAACCATTTCCAGAATGCAAATAATACAAATGCAATTACAAAAATAATTATAACAAGAAAAAACTTGTCAATTACAATCTTTTTATTTTCCAAATAAATAAAATTATAAAATTCCATACTTTTTGCACTTTCTCCTTCCTGCGTAATTAAGATTACTCTGATTATATCATCTTTTTATTTAGAAGTGAATATTTTTAAAAATTTAACTTGGAACATTACCAGTATTTTTGCTCATAAAAATATCTTA
>NZ_CALHQO010000010.1:0-5525 GCF_938036635.1 uncultured Leptotrichia sp. | reverse complement strand
TATCATCTCCTTTGAAATCAATTTATTTATTTTCTAAATTCATTTGATACTTTCAATTTAAATTTTCTTAATACTTCGTGATTTTTAAGTTTTTTTCCTTCTACTTGAACAGTATAACTTATAATTTTTTTCATAAATTCAAAAGATTTTGATTTATCACATCTATGTATCAAACCATCTTTATAATAATTTTTTGCGATTATTAAACACCCTACTGAACTACCTCTACTTGTACCAGGATGAATTAATATCCATCTTTCTTGATGAATCAATTCTTTTTTTAAACCCCTATTGTCTTTCTGATGATTAAATACTCCTATTGCCCAATAATTTCTTGGTTCACCTCTATAGTGCCATCTCAATTCATGTGTTCCTGCAATTATTCTTTTCTTTCTCAACGGTTCAACTGTATCAGGCCCTTCTCTTTCGATAATATAACCATTATATCCTTCTACTTTTTTACCACTTGGATCTAATATACTAAATTCAGATAAAGTCGATAATTTTGTTTCTTCTATTCTTCTGACACTTATTGTATAATATCCTTGTACTCCAGTATGTGGACATGTTTTACAACTTGCAACTGGTTGAGAACTGTTAGTATTATTTTGACTCTTAGCATTGCTTTCGACTTTTGTATTCTTAGCGACAGATTTTACAGTACTAGATTTTGAATTCAAAATATTTGATCGATATTTAGCTGTATCCTCTTTTATTTCCATTTTAGGAGTATTATCAGTTTTTTTCTGTGCAGTATTATTAGATTTTGATAAACTATGAGTCTCGTCCCACTCTCCTTGACTGAACGGACATACTGCCACACTTTTTCCATTTTTTCTTATAGCATTTAATATATCTCTCGCAGTTGGAACATGTTTTATAGAAGTATAAAGCATTTTCCCTATTCCAATCCAGTTTGATACATCTGATGATTTTATTCTTTGTTTTGGAACTGCTTTTGCCTGTTTTACATTATTTTGTATTTTGTAGTTTTGTAATTTTATTTGTCCTGTATTTGTAGTGTTTATATCACTATTTAATTCTGATTTAATCAATTTTTTTGCATTTTCTGTTATAGTTAGATTTCCAGCTCGCATTAAATAACCATAAGTTATTACTGGAAGCATTTTTGCAGAATAGAAATTTTTCCTCTCATAATCACATAGGCTTAATCCGTGATTTTTTACTACTCCTTTTGTATCAAATTTAGGCCCTGATTTTTGTTTTACACTTTTATAGGCTTCTTTGAATACAGCATAGATTTTTTTTCTTAGATATTTTTCTTTTTCTGGGGTAACTTCCTGATTTGCAATTTGCATTTTTGCTTTGTTTATCTTTATAAAATTTTCTTTATTTTTCTTTTCAGACTCACTTAATTTTCTCATTCCAAGCATATTTTTTACATCTTTTGCAAAGTAAGAACGCATATTGTCCATTACCCCAGCTTTATATTTTTTCCATTTAGCATATTTTTGTGCCTCTTTTTTCAGCTGTGTCTGCATAAAATTATTATTTATATCGCTACAAATATTTATTAACAGCTTATATTGACAATCTGCATCTCTCTCAGCTTCCTTAACTTCTTCCGTTTTGGTAACAGCCGTTCCTGCTTCTTTTTGTCCAGCATCATCAATACTTATGATTCCACCGTGCATACATTGTATAGTCGAAATATCCAGCAATGCAGGCTTGTCTCTTACTTTCACATCTGTATTTTTCTCCCATGTCCCTATTAATGCTGGCTGACAAATCCCGATAGCACTACACGATTTAAAAGGCTGAATATTTGTGTCATTTATATTTGCCTGCTTTGCTCCTCCAAGCATTACTCTATCTTCATTTATTATTAGCCTGCTTATATCCTTTCCAAGCGTACACTTTAACATGCAGTTAGTATTTACAAATAATTCTCCAGTAGGATTTATAATATTCTGCAAATCATAAAATGATTTATAAAAGGAATACAAGTCCATAGAATCAATATTTGCTGCATAATCTCGCAATTCTTTACTATCTTTAAATAATCCCAAAATAATGCTTTTATCCTTTTCAAAGTCCAAATTATCCCTGTAATTTTCATAAACTTCATCTATCAAATTGCTTATTTGTCTGATATTCCGTACTTTTATTGCTGATTTTGAAGTTATCCAGTCATTAAGAACAGTAGTTACCCTTATATCTTTTCCAATTTTTTGAAGCCTGTCAAATAGTCCCATTTCACTTTTTGAAGGTAAATCTATTCCTTTGTGTTTTTTTATATACCATAACAAATAATTTCTAACTATATTACTATCTCTATATTCATGATTATCAAAATTCTTAATTTCATTTTCTTCCTTAAATCCAGTCTGAACCTTCAAAAATTCAATTATTATATTGTCAATTAACCTTCTTGATAAAGGAAACTGTCTGACTCCATTTTCATCTATAGAATAAGTTTTTTCATATTCTGATATATTTTCTCCAAGTTCTCTTATCAAATTTTCACATCTTGATTTTTGCAATTCTGAAGACTGTTTTTTACTCACTTTTATAATAATTTCATCAATATCCTTTATTCCTTGTATATATTTATCATATTTTTCAGGTAATTGATTTTTTTCAATCTTAACTTCCTCATCTTTGACATGTATATGAATCACACCTTGTATTTTATCCACATAATCGTTTTGTTTATTAAATTTATTTACAGGCTTTTTATCAGGAAATTTAACATATTTTGCTGAATATTGACTTAGCACATATTCTAGCGACTCTATGCTAGTTTTATTTGGAATAGGGTACGAATAAATATAATAAACTATATCCTGTATCCGCAAAACTTCATTATTCTCTTCTCTTCCCCTCAAAATATCAAATCCATGCTGTCTTATTACATTTCCAATGTTTTCATTGTCTTTTGTTGCCTCATCATACATTTTCAAAATAATATTTATATCTTCCTTATTTTCTTCCAGCACCTTTTTCCCAGTCTTAGTTTCCAAATATTTTACATAATCCTGATTATAAAGATTTTCATCTTGAAATTTAGCTTGCAGCCTCTTTAGAATAGACTCTTCAGGATTTACAAAAGCTAATTCAGGAGCTTTTCCATTTTCAGCTCTGTCTCTTTTATACTCTTCGCTATCCCAAACTTCCTCAAATTTCTGCCCATTAAATGTGAATACTCCGATTTTGCTGGTATTTTCAACATTTTCTATTTTTGTAGTATTTGAGGTTGAAACAGGTTTTTGCATTTGTACTGATTTTGATTGAGAATTATTTGAAATATTATTTTTAGGTTTCTGCTGAACTGCAGCCTGTTTATTTATATTTTTATTATCAGTCTGAGTATGATTTTTCTCCACAACTTTATGTCCAACTTCACAATTATCTTTGAATCCAATAATTACTGATAAGTCATGTCCTGCTAAATTTTCAGCATAAAGCAGTGAAGGCATGGAATTTCCATCTACTGGTATTCCCCATACTCCTTTAAAATTATTTTCCAAAGCATTAGACATTGCACCTTGTCCACATAAATGTGAGGCAGCAAGCATTCCAGATGATGTAAGCAAAAAACTTTTCCCTCTCAAATCTTCCGCTTTATAGCCTTGATTTCTTTTTTTCATTATTATTGTTTTTACTTTTGTTTCAGAAGCGGTTACTTTTCCTGGCGCTTTGTAAACTGCATTTTTAGGAACTGCTATATTTTTACAAATTTTGTCCTTATGTTTTTTCAAAGTTGCCCATCTCATTTTTACAGAACGCATAATTACTTCGTCTTGTGCTGCTGGAGTATTCAAAAAACTTTGTTTTCCTGTTAACTTCCATTTTGTGGCACCTTCACCAATAAATCTGGCATTTGCCCAAGTCGATCCTTTTGGAAGCCATCCCATATCCATCAAAACATCTGTTCCTATTTGATATTTTCCAATGTAATATTTTTGGTCTGCTAAATCATATTTTCCTCCACTTTCCAGCTTAGCTAATTTTTCAAAAAATGCAACCGCACTATCCCCAATATCTACCCCATTAAATTTTCTGTTTACCACAATCAATTTCCCCCTTTAAATTTTAAAATTTTCACAAAATTATTTTAACAATTCAAATAAAAATTATTACGCCCCTTCTTTGTTTACTATATTCTTATTTATAATTAATTTTATCATAAACTATTTTAACTGGCTTTTATGTATATATCCTTTCATATAATATCCCCCATCTTTATTATAAAAATACACATATTTCCAGGCACCTTCGTTTGAGATTTCCTCAACTGTAATGTTATTCGCTAATTTATGAATTATTGAACTATCTGAACCGTGGTTTTCTCTTACATTAACAACATTTTCCTTTGAAGTTGTTATAAAAATTTTACCTGTTCTCTTAGGTGATGCTAGCCCAAAATCTCTAACTTCTTCACGCCAAAAATGTTCACTTTTCATATCTGTTATTGCATAATTGGTTCCTCCACTTGCTGCAACTATTGATAAAAACAGATTATTTCCATCAATGCTTTCCAATTGTGAATCTAAATTTACTATATCTTTTGCAATTACTTTTCCATTTTTTGTAAAAAAAGTTTCACTATTTGATTGTCCTGCATAAGCATAAGGATATGTAAGAGTGTATATTGAGTAAATATTATTTGTAAAAAAAGCTGCCCCTTCCACTTTATCATCTGCTTCTTTAGAATTTCTATTATATTCATCAACTATCTTGTAAATCTCTTTCGGAAGTTTATCTAGTGCAATTTCCTTTGTAGAAAGCTCTTTTATAATCTTTACTGTTTCAAAACCGTTTATTTTGCTCTCAAATTCTGAAAAATTAGGATATTTTACCACATTTTCTCTCTTTGCAATAAGTTCCGGATATCTTTCTTCTATAAATATTTTTTTAGGAATCATAAAATCACGATAATTTTCATATACATAATCCACAATTTCTTTTGGAACTTCACGTAATTCAAGCCTTTTTAAGTTTTTTAATCGAGAAATTTCCTCAACTCCATTTTTTAATGGATTAAAACTTACATCCAAATGTTCGAGCTTTGTTAATTTTCCAATCCCTCTAATATCACTTATTTTATTGTTATGTATCCATAATTCCCTTAAATTCGACAAATTTAATAACGGCTTTACATCTTCTATTTGATTAAAATTTATTTTCAATACTTCCATTCTTTTTAGATTTTCTAGAGGCTTTATGTCCTTTATTCTATTCCAACGTAAATCAAGAATTTTTACATTTTTGTAATTTGCAACACAATTTATCTCTTCCAACCCTTTATTTCTCAAGTCTATTTTTTCAGAATTAATATTATATTTTTCTAGTTCAGTACAACTTTTATCTTGTTTAGAAATTGTATGAATTTGTGCCATTTGCTCATTTGTATTCTTATTTTCTTTCAACTCATCACTTTTACTGTTACTGCACGCTATAAATACTATAAAAATTGAAATTTTTAGTATTTTTCTCATTTTCTTTTTTATTAGAAATTTTTTCAAAAAGGGTGGAAAGTCCGATGGCCATCGCATCTCCCG
>NZ_CALHQO010000009.1:0-4229 GCF_938036635.1 uncultured Leptotrichia sp. | reverse complement strand
GAAAAAGTAAATGAGTGGAGGAATACTGTTTGGAAATAGGCTTCTTGATGTTGCGGCGATTTCATGCTTTTCAGCACAGTTTTACAAAGTTTTTTTTCCTGTATTCAAGGGACAGAAACCCCAGTGGGCAAGACTTATCCAGACAGGTGGAATGCCAAGTTCCCATGCCTCAACGGTTGTTTCCCTTGTGACGGGCGTATCTTTGCTGAAGGGGCTTAGTTCCATTGAATTTGCAATTTCCATGGTATTTGCAGGAATTGTCCTATATGATGCGACAGGAGTCCGTCAGCAGGCTGGAAAACATGCAAAAGCCTTGAATACGCTTATAGAGGCAATTGAGCATCACGAAGGAATAGAAATAATTAATGAAAAATTTAAGGAGCTGCTGGGACATACGCCGGTGGAAGTGTTTTGGGGAAGTGTGCTGGGAGTTGCCGTAGGACTTTTATTTAAGGGCTATATATTGGGATAAATATTTTAATGTAGAGATCACAGTTATTAAGTTAGCTGTGATTTTTTATCAGTTTTAAAGGATTTTGGTTAAAAAGACTAATAAAAATACAAAAAATATGATAAAATATATTGTATATTCAAATTCTTTTGAAATTATGCGTGAATGCTTTCAAAATGGGATTGATGAAAACTGGAAAAAACAATGAAAGTTGAGTTTGAAAAATTCTGCTATATAGCATCTAGTTTAAAATGGAATTGTAAGGTTAGGCTGTATCTATAGCCAATCCATTGCTTTTCACATATTTTTATTTCAATTTTTAAGTGGAGTTACTATAAATTGTAAAAAAATTTGGATTGATAATTTTAAAAGGGAAAAAATAAATAGAAAATTGGAGGAAAATATGAAACATACAGTAGCGATTGTTGGTAGACCTAATGTGGGAAAATCAACGTTATTTAATAAGCTCGTGGGTGATAGGCTGTCTATCGTGAAGGATGAGCCAGGGGTTACTAGAGATAGGCTTTATCGTGAGATGGAGTGGAGCGGAAAAGAGTTTATCTTGGTAGATACTGGAGGGCTTGAGCCACGTACAGAAGACTTTATGATGGGGAAAATTAAGCAGCAGGCACAGGTTGCAATTGACGAGGCGGACGTAATTATATTTCTAGTAGATGGAAAAGCTGGGATTACTGGGCTTGACGAGGATGTGGCAACTGTGCTTAGAAGGCAGGATAAAAAGGTTGTTGTAGCTGTAAATAAGATTGACAATTATATGCGTGACCAGGAAAATATTTTTGAATTTTATGGACTAGGATTTGAAGAAGTTATTGGAATTTCTGGAGAGCATAAGACTAATTTAGGAGATTTACTTGATGCTGTAATTAATAAATTTGAGGATAAGAAAATAAAAAGGACAGAAGAAGGACTTAATATTGCAATTCTTGGAAGACCGAATGCTGGAAAATCGTCACTTGTAAATAAGCTTTTAAATGAAGAACGTTCGATTGTAAGTGATATTGCCGGAACGACTAGAGATTCGATTGACTCGAGTTTGAGATATAACGGAGAAACCTATACATTAATTGATACAGCGGGAATCCGTAGAAAATCCAAAGTGGAAGATGACATTGAATATTACAGTGTATTACGTACAATAAAAGCTATAAAAAGGGCAGATGTGTGTGTGCTGATGCTAGATGCAACAGAACTTTTGACAGATCAGGATAAAAGAATTGCAGGGATGATTTATGAGGAGAGAAAGCCGATTATTATTGCTGTAAACAAATGGGATTTGATTGAAAAGGATAACAACAGTGTAAAGGAATTTACGGCTTTGATAAAAGCAGACTTAGCATTTTTAGATTATGCTCCAATTGTTACAATTTCGGCATTGACAGGGAAAAGAACGTTGAATATACTAGAACAGGCTAAATTTATCAATGAAGAATACCATAAAAAGATATCAACTGGACTATTGAATCAGATTTTGGCAGAAATGATAGCACAGAATCCAGTGCCTACAAGAAAAGGACGGGCAGTAAAAATAAATTATGCAACACAGGTAAGTCAGGCACCGCCAAAATTTGCATTTTTTGCGAACAATCCAGAATTAATACATTTTTCTTATCAAAGATATATTGAGAATAAATTAAGAGAATATTTTGGATTTGAAGGATGTCCGATTGATATTGTGTTTAACAAGAAAAGTGACAAGTCCTTTGGATAGACATTAACGAGTAGAAAGGAAGAACAAATGAAGTTTTATGATGAAGAAAAATTATTAAAACTAAGAAATGTACTAATTGTTGTGGTTTTAGCACTTTGGGCACTTTTATTATTTTTTAAGGTTTATGATAATTTTGCAAAATCAATACGAATGGTTACAAGTACCATTTTTCCCTTTATTTTGTCGTTTGTAATAGTGTACTGTCTAATGCCTTTTATTGATATGATTAGTAAAAAAGATAAAAATGAAAATTTTATAAAGAACAGTAAACTGGATGAGCTCGAAAAAATTGAAAAAATGGGTGTGGACAATGAAGAAAGAAGTAAAAAAATGAAATTGTTCAATGAACTTTCCAGTAAAAATAAAAAAGAAAAATACAAGTTAAATCGAACTACTGCGATTTTAATAGTATTATCAGTATTTTTTATAATTTTTCTTTATATAGTTTTGACAATTGTGCCAATAATTACAAAACAAATATCAAGTCTTATAGACTTTTTATTAAAAAACCAGGAAAAACTGCAAAATAACTTTTTTGGTTTTCTTGAAAGCAATAATATTGATTTACGAAGTTCGCTTATGAGTTCAAAAGATGTAATCGTTTCCAATGTTATGAATGTTCTAAGTTCTAGTTTTTCTCTTATAAGCAGTACATTTAGCTTGCTGTTTATGACTCCAATTTTTACGATAATGCTTATTTTCAGTTATGATAATCTTGAAAATGGAGTAAAACGGATTTTGAGAAATATGGACAGGGAAGAATTAATAGTGCTTATAAAGAATATAGATGAGACAATCGGAAAATATATACTTGTAACAGCGCTTGACAGTATGATAGTTGGAATTGTATCATTTGTAATATTTTATTTTTTGAAAATGGATTATAGCATGCTTTTTTCAGTAATTATAGGTTTTGGAAATGTGATTCCATTTATCGGGCCTTTTATTGGACTGATTCCTGCTATACTTTATGCTTTTACAAAATCATTTAAGCTGGTAATCCTGATAGTAGTACTGATTACAATTGTTCAAACAATAGAAGCAAATATCGTAAAACCATGGCTGACAGGAAAATCTGTAGAAATGCACCCAATTACTACACTTCTGGTAGTTCTTGTTGGAGGAGCATTATTTGGTATTGGCGGGGCATTTGTTGCTATTCCTGTGTATATTATTATTAAGCTGACATGGCTGTTTTGCTGGGAAAAATATATGGCAAATAACAAATAAAAATAGTGAGGAAGTGAAAAATATGAATAATAAAGGAAAATCAGAAATTCAAAAATGTATATATTTTACAATTTCAAAAATGTTTAGAATGGTTAATAAAATTGCAGAAGAATCATTTGAGAAAATGGATATTTACCCTACACATGGATTTCTTATGATTATATTGAAAGAAGAAGAAAAAGGGCTTACAGTAAATCAAATATCAGAAACATTAGCAATAGCTCCCTCAACAGTTACGAGATTTGTTGATAAACTGGTTGCTAAAGGGTATGTTAAAAGAGAAAAAGCTGGAAAAAATTCTTTTTCAAAAATAACGGAGGAAGGATTGAAAATAATACCAGATATTTATAAAGCATGGGATGGAATTTCTGAAAAAATAGAGGAAATTATAGGGAATGAAGAATATCTGAGACGAATGGGAGAAGATTTTAAAGAATTCACAGATATATTAGGAAAAGATAAGAAATATGATCAGATAAGTGAAGATTTTGATTTTTGGATTATTTAAAAATTAAAAATAATTTTATATAAACAGAAAGTTAGGAGATTCTGATGTTAGGAAAACGAAAGGAAATTTCCCCTTACACCGTAATTTTAGTATCATTCGTAATAATTATATTAATAGGCGGCTTTTTGCTTTCTTTGCCAATTGCAATAGAAAATGGACAAAAAACAAATTTACTTGAGGGTATGTTTACAGCAACGTCAGCTGTCTGTGTAACGGGACTTACAGTAAATGATGTGAGCAAAGTCTATAATTTATTTGGAAAAACAGTTATTATGATATTAATTCAGCTTGGCGGAATAGGAATTATCACA
>NZ_CALHQO010000008.1:0-3005 GCF_938036635.1 uncultured Leptotrichia sp. | reverse complement strand
TGGATAAATATGATTATGTAGCAAAATATCTAACTAATTTTATATTTATCCTGTTTATATTTGTAAAATTTATATTTGGACAGTTGGATTTTTATGCAGAACGTTTTAGATATAAAGATGTTTTTATAACTTTAGGAATTGATTTGATATTTTCAGGGATGCTTTATGCTTTTTGGAAAAGAATTGATATTATTTATATATACGTATTAATATTTGTATTTCAAGTGGTTTTTAGAAAAATTGTATGTTCCATTTATATGAAAAAGCAAAATGTATTAATATTTGGCTCAAATCACATAGAAAACAACATTCAGGAAGATATTATAAATACATTAGACTACAATTATATTGGTTATATTTCAAATAATAAAAGCAAAGCAACAAAATATCTTATTGGAAATTACAACGAAATGGAAAAAATTATTGCTAGAAATAATGTTGATATTCTAGTAATTGTAAAAGATATAAAAAGTCCTGATTTCAAAAAATATTTAAAACGCATATTTGATTTAAAAATCAACGGACTAAAAATAATGACTTATGAAGAATTTAACGAAGATATTCAAAAAAAAATCGATATAAATCAAATAAATGAAGAATGGCTTTTGGAATCAAATGGATTTGATATTCTAAATAACGAAATGCAAAAAAATATAAAACGAGGAATGGATTTAATACTCGCATTAATTTTGATGGTTATTCTTTCCCCACTTGCATTAATTACAGCAATAATTATTAAATTTGAATCTAAAGGGCCAGTTATATTCAAACAGACAAGAATAGGTGAAAATATGAAACCTTTCAGAGTTTATAAGTTTAGAAGTATGAGATTACATGATCCTGATAAATATTCAAAATATACTCTAGATAATGATACAAGAGTTACAAAATTTGGTAAGTTTATGAGAAAAACAAGGATTGACGAGTTGCCACAACTTTGGAATATCTTAAAAGGTACAATGAGTTTTATTGGTCCACGTCCAGAGTGGGACATACTTGCAAAAGATTATGCAAAACAGATAAATTATTATAATCTAAGACATCTTATAAAACCTGGAATAACAGGTTGGGCACAAGTAATGTTCCCGTATGGTGAAAGTTTAGATGATGCTAAAAAAAAGCTTGAATATGATTTATATTACTTAAAACATCAAGATTTAATACTAGATGTATTAATCGTTGCAAAAACAGCTAAAGCTGTTTTGTTTGGAAAAGGGAAATGAAATTACACTTATAATACTTTTAAGGAGGTATTTTTAAATGAAAGGAATTATTTTAGCTGGAGGTAGTGGAACTAGACTTTATCCACTAACAAAATCAATTTCAAAACAAATCATACCAATTTATGATAAACCTATGGTTTATTATCCTTTATCTGTACTTATGCTTGCAAATATAAAGGATATTTTGATTATTTCTACACCAAGGGATTTACCTTTGTTTCAAGAACTTTTAGGAGATGGAAGTGATTTGGGCATATCTTTAAAATACCAAGTGCAAGAAAAGCCTAATGGACTTGCAGAAGCTTTTTTAATTGGTGAAGAATTTATCGGTAATGATAACGTAGCTTTAATTTTAGGAGATAACATATTTTACGGTAGCGGATTTTCTGGGTTAGTTGAACAGGCTGCTAATTTAACAAAAGGAGCTACAATATTTGGATATCCTGTAAAAGATCCCAGAGCTTATGGAGTTGTAGAATTTGATGAAAATGGAAAAGCCATTTCATTGGAAGAAAAACCAAAAGAACCTAAATCAAATTATGCGATTCCAGGTTTATACTTCTATGACAATACAGTTATCGAAAAAGCAAAAAATGTAAAACCATCCGCAAGAGGTGAGTTAGAAATAACAGCTGTGAACGAAATGTATCTTTCTGAAGGAACATTGAATGTTAAAAATCTTGGAAGAGGTACAGCGTGGCTAGACACAGGTACTCATGAATCTTTGTTAGAAGCAGCTAATTATGTCGAAGCTATTCAGAATAGACAAGGTTTTTATATTGCTTGCCTTGAAGAAATAGCTTATCAAAAGGGCTGGATATCATCAGAAAAATTGAAAAAGTTAGCTGAGCCAATGATGAAAACAGCATATGGTCAATATTTAATTGGACTGATAAAATAAAGAAAGTGAGGATTTGATGGAAATATTTAAATATAAAGATCTTGTAAAAGAATTAGTTGTTAGAGATATAAAAGTAAAATATAAAAAATCAGTTTTGGGGATATTATGGAGTATTTTAAATCCTCTTTTAATGATGATAGTTTTGTCTATTGTTTTTTCAGAAGTTTTTAAATCTTCAACTAAAAATTTTCCTTTGTATCTTATTACTGGACAGGTAATTTTTAATTTTTTTTCTGAAGCGACTAATATGTCTATGATGTCAATACTTGGAAATGGAGGTCTTATAAAAAAGGTTTATTTGCCTAAGTATATTTTTCCACTTTCTAAAACTTTATTTGGATTAGTAAATTTAATTTTTTCATTAATTGCGGTATTTATAGTCATTCTATTTACAAAACAAAAAATAGGGATATCAAGTCTTTTTATACCTTTGTTATTTATGTATATTACTATATTTAGTTTAGGAATAGGGTTCATTCTTTCAAGTACAGCAGTATTTTTTAGAGATATTATTCATTTGTATGGCATTTTATTAATAGTTTGGAATTATCTTACACCAGTTTTTTATCCTTTGGAAATAGTACCTGATAAATATAGAAATTTTATTTCTTTAAATCCTATGACTTATTATGTAGACTATTTTAGAAAAATTTTGTTGTATAATGAAATTCCAGATTTAAATTTAAATTTTATATGTTTTTTTGTTTCAGTAATATCTCTTTTAATAGGGATATTGATATTTAAGAAAAATCAAAATAAATTTATTTTATTATAGCATTTTTTATATCATTTGTTAAGATTCTCTCTGTAATGCTTTAATCTGCATCTTTTATAGCGGATAAACCTTGTGAAATTCTTCTAAGACAACACCGCTTTCTTGC
>NZ_CALHQO010000007.1:0-1402 GCF_938036635.1 uncultured Leptotrichia sp. | reverse complement strand
CGTCTTACAATAAGAAAAGTCCCATTTTTCAGCCAATTATCTTTATCATACCAGACAACATTTTTAAAATCATTATTATTTTTTGGATTTTCCGTTCCATCTTTAAATCCAAAAAGATTTCTTGGAGTTTCTTTTCCATTACCAATTGGTAAAAAACCAGCTTGGGTCCATTTTAAAGTAATTAAGGCACGACCTTTACGAACAAGATTTCTCACAGCGTGAAATGCTACCTGCGCATCATCCGCACAAGCCTGAATACAAATATCTCCGCCTTTGTACTTATCCTTTATCTGATCCCTCGGAAAATGTGGCAAATCCCTAAATTCTTCCATTTTCTTATTATCCATTTTCAATTTATCCAGAAAAGATGGACTTATTCCAAAAGTTATTGTCAAACGGTATGGATTTAATCCCACTGTTTCTCCTGTATCCAGTGGAGGAACTAGATGATTTGCAAGTTCTGGAGCTACAAGTTCACCTTTCATAAGTTTTTCAGAATAATCTGTCCAGTCCTTAAACATCTGCTTTATTTCTTCCCTATCCGTAGAATGTAAATCTAATACCGCAAAATAGACGTTTTTTTGAACAGGAGTAGCAATTCCTGACTGATGTTCCCCATAAAATGAAATCTTTTCATTTCCAACAACCTGATTTGCTTTACCGCTAAACATGTTGGCAAAAATAGCGCCAGCTCCACTTGCTCCAATTGCGGCTCCAGCTCCTACCATTCCAGCTTTTTTCAAAAAATCACGACGTGATATTTTTTTGTCAAACCATTTTTTATCATTTTCGTCACTCATTATTTTACCTCTTTTATACTGTAAGTTATTTTAAGATGTGTCCGATAATCTAAACGTTTAATTTAACAAGGAGAATTAACTCCTTATCCAATGATACTTAAACATATTAGTTACCGAATAAGTACATTATTTCTTAGGAGTTGCGTCTATTACGATTCCCATTTGCGATAAAGGTTCTCCAAGTTTAGTAACTGCTTCAGCTAGAGCTTTTGTATCTTCTGGCTTCAATTCTGTGTACAATTTATAATTTTTGTCATCTGTCATATATTTGTCAAGAAGTTGGTTTACTGCTTTAAATTCTGTATCTAAAGTTGTTACGAGCTTAGCATCTTTTTGTTCTAATTTAGGTCTGAATAGTTCAAAAATTTTCTGAGCCCCTTCAATATTTGCTCTAAAGTCGTATAAATCAGTATGTGAGAACACTTCTTCTTCTCCAGTGATTTTTTGAGTCGAAACTTCATTTAATAAGTCAATCGCTCCTGTAACCATTAAATCAGGCGTTACTTCAATTGTAGCAATTTTTGCCCTTAACTCCTTAATGTCGTTTACAAGCTCATCTGCATATTTTTCAGTTCCTTTTGTGGTATTTTGTTCCCACAATA
>NZ_CALHQO010000006.1:0-1132 GCF_938036635.1 uncultured Leptotrichia sp. | reverse complement strand
GATATTAATTTTGATAAAAAAATATTTTGCTTATCTAATTATTTTTTAAAAAAAAACTACCACATATTGTGGTAGCAAAAATACTATCTATTTTTATTGATTAAATATTAATTTCCTAAATTGAAATCATAACCTACACCAAGAGATACTCTTCCGTAGTTAGCATTATATTTAGATTTAACACCTAAAGGTCCTTCGTATTCATATTTACCTTTATTTTCTTTATACATAAGTTCCACATTTACGTTGTTGACGTTGATTCCTCCACCTACACCGTAGTAAAGTCCACCTTCTGCTTTATATTTACCTAATCTACCATAATCATGATCTCCATTATTGAATGAATATCCTAAGTCACCTTTTACATAAGGTTTAACAGTAGTTTGTGTATCAAATGTATATTTAGCTGTTCCATATACAGGTATTGAATTATAGTTTTTCAAGTTTTGTCCTGAAACTTTATCTTTTAAATCTTTGTGGAATTGGAATGCAGTCCCTCCTCCTAATTCTAATCCTGGAACTACTTCGTTTCTATACTCAACTCCAATTTCTCCAGAACTGTTTTTAGTTTTTTGATTTTTGTAGTTTTGTCCATAATGGTATTTACCACCTAAATCTAATCCACCCTTTGCTTCAATTTTTCCAGCATCTGCGAATGAAGCTGCTCCTAAAACTAAAAATAAACCAATTAATGTCTTTTTCATAATTAATCACCTTTCTTTTCTAAAAAATCTCCTTTACAATCTTGCTTTCTAAAATTTCTAAATCAAATTGC
This sequence comes from uncultured Leptotrichia sp., assembly GCF_938036635.1. Lineage (NCBI taxonomy): Bacteria > Fusobacteriati > Fusobacteriota > Fusobacteriia > Fusobacteriales > Leptotrichiaceae > Leptotrichia > uncultured Leptotrichia sp. The sequence continues at coordinate 357 of NZ_CALHQO010000006.1, read as the reverse complement.
TGTATTTAACAATTGAAGATTATACATCCTCCTCAACTGTCAACAGTATTATACCCTATACAACTTATAAGTTAGTGTATCTATCTTTAGTTTTGCCTTTGACTAAATCCTTTATTTACACCTAATTATCGTATAAAATACACCTTTCAGACATATTCTAATACTGCAAAAAATTTTTGATTCCAAGCTGAACATTACAATACTTTTATTTATGTTTTCATGATAAATTGCTCAACTTCCTTAAAGTGTTTTTCTTTACATAATCACTTTAATTCTATAGCAAAACGTAAAGTGGCTAGTCATTAAACAAGGCTGAATACGTAAAAATATGAATTTATTTTAATTCTTTATATTCAT
>NZ_CALHQO010000005.1:0-1094 GCF_938036635.1 uncultured Leptotrichia sp. | reverse complement strand
TAGTGAAAACCTTCATAAGTTGAACATCGCCTTTAGATTCCTTGAATTTTTTTATTATACTTTTCCAAGTTGAAAAAGGACTATACAATTCACTAATATGAAATCCTCTTACTGCTTTCGGATCAATTTCATCATTTCCCGCAATCCATTCTCCCTCTTTCATATTCTTTTTCCACTCATATTCACTTGAAACTTCAAGGCAATCTTGACATTTGTGTCCAATATTTTCAAAAACAATATTTTTCCATTCCAATCTTTGCATTGTTCCACATTTTGGACAAGGGATATAATATTCTTCCTGTGTACTGTTTTCATACTCCTGTTCTATTCTTGATTCCCCTCTTACTGTTGGCGTACTTGTTAAAACAATTTTTTTGTTCCAAAATGTTTTCGTTCTCTCAATTGCTAAATTTAACGGATCACCTTCACCCTTTACATCATTTGGAAATCTATCAATCTCATCTGCCAATAATATCCGTATTGGTCTACTCGCAAGTTCAGCTGCTGAATTACTTCCAGTTAAAATAATATATCCACCTGGAAAATCTTTTTGAGTTTTAGTATCTCTTGACGTTTCATTTTCAATTATTTTACTCTTTAATTGTGGTGTGCTAAGTATCATGTCATTTAATCTTGTTGTCGCAAAATCTTCTGCCATTTTTTGAGTCGGCATTAAAAACATTATAGGAGCAGGGTCATAATCTGCATGATGTCCAAAAGTATTCAATAAAAGTTCTGTTTTGGATAATTGAGCTCCATACATCATTATCACTTTTTCTGTTTGTTTATCAGATATTGCTTTCATCACTTCTCTTTGAAACGGTACTCTATCAGTATTCCACCTACCTGGTTCCGCAGAAGTTTTGGAACTTAATATTCTATAATTGTCTGCCCATTCATCAATTGTTAATTTTGGCGGTGGCTTTAATACCGAAATAATTTTTTTAAACAAATTATTTGCTTTTTTTAGGTCTGCCTCTCTTTTTCGGGTTGTCATTTTTCTCTTCCTTTAAATTTTTTTTAATTGATTTAGTGCTTAAATTCTCTTCATCCTCATCTTCATCCTGGGCCACAGCCTGAATATCGGGATTAAC
>NZ_CALHQO010000004.1:0-1260 GCF_938036635.1 uncultured Leptotrichia sp. | reverse complement strand
TGTCTTTTGGTAGCGACCAAACCGTTCAATAATTGCAACTGATTGTTGTCTCACGACATAGATAGAGCTCAATGCCGATAAAACAAGTGCAAAAACAACTACTATAAAAATAATGATTCCCATCATCGTTCTCCTTTTTCTGATCCCCATATGTAAGAAGCCTAAATCCCTTGATTTTTGCACTCTTAGATAGGTTCAATATTTATAAATTGTATTATAGCACAAGCCTTAAACGAGAGCAAAGAAAAATTAATAAAATTAAAAATATTTAGATTAAATATTTTTTACATCTTATTTTCAAATTCTTTTATATGTACATCCATCTGCGGATAAGGTATCTCAATTCCAGCCTTATCAAACTCAGTCTTAATTTTTTCATTTAATTTTAGCTTCAGATTCAAATAATTTTCTGAACGAGTATAAACATAAATATAGAAAATTATCGCAGATTCAGCCAATTTTCCAACCCCAATAACAGAAGCCTTTGAAGCTAAAATCATCTTTTTGTTTCTATCTTTTTTTGATATTGTACTATTCTGTACACTCTCATTAATTTCATCAACTTCTTCTGTAATTCCATTATTTGCATCATCTTCAGCTTCTTTCATTTTTTTTCTAGAAAAAATTGCAAAAAACAAATTAACTTTACTTTTTTCTTTTTTTTCTAGAATTGTATTCTGAATTTTTGCAAGCAAGTTATTTTTTATTTTAGTTTCTTCTACTTCATCCATCGTTTCTTCTTTCACTATTCTTTCTAAGACCTTCTTTACTTTCTGAATATCACTCTTATACGAAACGCCAATTTCCAAATCAAGCCTACGTTCTCCATCCTGCTTAATGTTCCGAATTTCCGTATTCGTAACTATTCCATTTGGAATTATTACAAGCTCATTTTGTGGATTTAACATTTTTGTATAAAAAAGCTCAATCTTTTTAACTGTACCAATATAATTATTATACTCAATTGTATCACCAACTCGAAATGGCTTAAATGTAAGAATTATCAGTCCGCCGCAAAAGTTACCCAAAGTTTCCTTAAAAGCAATCCCAAAAATTATCCCAGCCGCTCCTAGAAAAGTTGTGATGGAAGATGTGTTAATTCCAAGAATTCCAATAGAAGAATAAACTATAATAAAATAATACAAAATAGAATAAATTGAAAGTAAAAATGAAGCTAAACTTCTATCAACATTTGACTTTTCCATTATAATTTTCAATATTTTTTCAATTCTAGTCTTAAATATTTTACCAATTTTTACA
>NZ_CALHQO010000003.1:0-1292 GCF_938036635.1 uncultured Leptotrichia sp. | reverse complement strand
AAATTATATAATTTAGGATTTGAGTAAAATAGTCATAATTTTTGAGTTCTGTTTTAAACTAATTTTACTATCAAATAAAGTTTAGTACTATAAATTATATAATTTCTCAAAAAAAAAATCATAATCATTCTTAATTTCCTTGCAAGAAATTTAATAAAAGATTATGATTTCACGATTATAAACAAAACAATTATACACTTGATATCACTACTGTCTTTATTTTTCCAACATCTCTATAATTTTGATTAAATATAACTCCCCATATCAAATTAACATTTTTATCTTCTATAATATCTGAAATTCTTTCTGTTATCTGCCTAATATATTCTAATGAAACATCTTCTGCTGCAATAAAATTTATAAGAACTCTTTTAGCATCCTCTAATTTCCCTTCAAATAAATTATTTTTCTTTATCTGTTCAATTATCTTATCAACAGCATTGTCGCCTTTTGCTTCTCCAACACGAATAATCGTATCCTTTGAATCTTGAAGAACTGTTTTTACATCCAAAAAGTCAATATTCATAAATCCAATTTCTGTCAGAATATTTACAATGCTCTCAATACCTTCCTTTATAATAAAGTTAGCTTTTTTATAGGCTGTTTCAAGAGAATTTTTGCCGACATAATTATACAGCTTTTCATTCATAACAACAATCATGCTATCTGCAAGTTTTTCAATCTTCTTAATACCTGTATTTGCAATCTTCAAATTCTCAAATCCTTCTAGATAAAATGGACGTGCAATAATACTGACAGTAAAAATTCTCAATTTTTTTGCAACTTCAAGAATAACAGGCATTATACCACTTCCAGTTGCCCCTCCAACTCCTGCAGTCAAAAATAGAATGTCTGTTCCCTTAAGCAATTCCCGAAATTGATTTTCACATTGAAGTGCCACTCTCTCAGCCTGCTCTCTGCTGCATTCCTTAACCCCGGTATCTAAAAAAATCTTTTTTTCAGCATGACTTCGCTCAGAATTCTTACTATCTGTATCAATCGTTATATATTCAACCTTTCTTACTCCTGAAGCTATCATAAAATTAACAAAATTTATCCCCATTCCGCCAATTCCAATAACTTTTACACTCATTTTATCCTTCATACTAATCCCACTATTGCAAATACAAAATATTGCAAAATCTCCCTTCTGCAAATATATCTAAATATCATAGTCAATCTTCTTTATATATAAAAAGAAATAAATTGTCTATAACTTTTACACTCATTTCAATCTATAATTTCTATAACCTTAATTTTTTATTTGTATATATTTTACCAAATTAAAACAG
>NZ_CALHQO010000002.1:0-1073 GCF_938036635.1 uncultured Leptotrichia sp. | reverse complement strand
TAAAAAAAATCCCCATCTAGATTTTTCATAAAAATGGGAATTTATAATATTTAAAATTTTATTATTTATCATTTTTAGGAACGAATTTCCATAATGTTGGAACTAAAGATGCAACTGCCATCATTTTTAGAGTATCACCAACCAAGAAAGGATAAACCCCTAACTTAAATACGTCTTTGTTAGGTACAAATAATGATAATTGCAATACTCCTAATGCATAAATAATTATATTGGCAATTATTAATGCTAAAATTGTTTTTGCATAAGATTTTGTAAACCCTTTGTCAGCCAAATATCCTAGAAATATTGCAGCAACAATATATCCGAAAACATATCCGCCACTTGGTGAAAATAGTACGCCTGTCTTAAAGTTTGCAAAAACAGGAATTCCAGCTGTACCAGCCGCTACATATGAAAGAATAGTTGCTGTTGCTAATTTTCTACCATATAACAGTCCCATTAATGTAACTGCAAATGATCCAAGAGTGATTGGTACAGGCTTTAATGGAATTAAGATTTGTGCCAATATAGATAAAAATACAGTTCCACCAAATACTAAAAGAACATTTTTTAAAATTTCTTTTTCTTTTGTTTCAATTTTGATGATATTGTTAATCAAAGCATTCTGTTTCATAATTAAAACCTCCATTTTTTTCATTTATAATATTGTAACACTTGTTATACCAAAAGTCAATAAAGTCATTTTTATAATTTTATACTAAACCTTATTTAAATAACAAGTTTATTACAAGCTTTTTTATAAAGGATATAAACCTAATATTTTTAATTAATTCTAAGATATGAATTTCATTTTTTTAACAGAATTTAGCATAAAATAAAGAAATTGAATAATTGTAAATTAGCTATTGAATATTACTATTAAAAAATTTATTCTCATTTTATAAATGAGAGTTAGTATAAAAAAAGTCTAAGTAAATAAGAAAAGCTGTAACTCAAATTTTATGTTACAGCCTTCCTATCTTAGAAGTAATTATTTATGACAAAATCATATTAGAAGTTAAATCTAAGTCCAGTAGTAAAGACATTGTTATTTCCTTTACCTTTTCCACTGT
>NZ_CALHQO010000001.1:0-4486 GCF_938036635.1 uncultured Leptotrichia sp. | reverse complement strand
CAAGGGAAATCAATCGCCATTTCCCTTCATTTCGCAATAATAGTTATTTTAACATGTTTAAATAATGGCATATTAAAGAGAATAGCGAAAGTGCTACGCACTATCCCTGGCTTGTCTAAGCATTTTTTGAAAATATTTCCAAATTTATTTGGGAAAGTAGTCTAAACATTTATTATTTGGATAAACTTAAGTTACTACGAAAATTAAACTCGCTTCGCTCAGACAGTAATTTTTATTTCCAAAAAATCACGACATCTTTAATTTAAGATAGATTGTAAAATAAACTGTAACAAATTTGAAATAAATTGTGAGTTTTTATCTTTAATTTTAAAATTAAACTTAGTTTTAGGATTAAAAATAAAAATTTAGAGAGAAAATGGAGAAAATGAAAGAATGAATATAAACTGGTATCCAGGGCATATGAAGAAAACAAAGGATTTAATTGTTGAAAATCTTAAGATAATTGATGTTGTTATTGAGATTTTAGATGCAAGGATTCCGATTTCTAGTAAAAATCCAGATATTTCAAAGCTGGCAAATAATAAGAAAAAAATTATTGTTCTGAACAAAGTGGATTTGATTGATAGCAAGGAATTAAAAAGTTGGGAAGATTATTTTTTGAAAAATAATTTTTCTGATTATTTTGTAGCTTTGAGTGTAGAAAAAGGGAATAATTTTAATGAACTACGAAAAATTACAGATAAAATTTATGCTGAGAAATTGGAAAAAATGAAAAAAAAGGGACTTCGTAAAACTGAAGTAAGAGCTATGATTGTTGGGATTCCTAATGTTGGGAAGTCTAAATTCATTAATAAATTTGTGAATAAAAATAAAGCAAGAGTTGGAAATACTCCAGGATTTACACGTGGCAAGCAATGGATAAAAATTGATGATAAATTAGAACTGCTGGATACACCAGGAGTTTTATGGCCAAAGTTTGAAGATGATGAGGTAGCTTATAATTTAGCGATTACTGGCTCAATAAAGGACAATGTGTTGCAATTGGAGCATGTTGCAATTAAATTTTTAGATAAATTAAAGGATTTGGGAAAAATAGACAATCTTGTAAAAGTGTATAATTTGGAAGAATATATAACTAATGAGGAAATTTTGGGATTGGAAAACCATGAGATACTGGAAATTTTGGAAAAACGGCTTGGTGTTTCTAAAAATGATGAACATAATTATGAAATTATTTCGAGAAGACTTATGAAAGATTATAGAATGGGGAAAATAGGTAAGTTCTTCTTGGAAATCCCTAAAAATTAGCAGATAAGAATTTTTTTATTTAAATTGAAATAGAACTTATATAAAAAAAATAATAAGATATAGAATAAAAATGGTTATTTGTGTGAAAATTTATAGTAGCCTAAAAAAATTTTCAAGAGAGTAAAAATAAAATTGAAATAAGGCTTTATTATAGAAGGAGAAATATAAAAATGAGAATTGGAATATTTACAGATACATACAGACCTCAAGTAAATGGAGTTGTAAGTTCGATTATGACACTTGAGAAGGAGCTTAGAAAGCTGGGACATAAAGTGTATATTATTACTACGACTGATCCTGATGCACCTCAAGTCGAGCCTAATGTTTTACGAATACCAAGTATGGAATTTAAGCCGTTGCCGCAGTATAGACTAGGAATGATTTATTCTTCAAAAATAATAAAAAAGATAAAGAGGCTGGAATTAGATATTATTCATTCACAGACAGAATGGGGTGTAGGAACATTTGCGAGATTCGCTGCAATTAATCTTGAAATACCCCTTGTTCATACGTACCATACATTATATGAATATTATACACATTATATTTTTGGTTCGAGATTTGTTTCAGCGGGGAAAAAGATTGCGGCTGCGATTAGTAAATTTTATTGTGAAAAATGTAATGGACTGATTGTACCAACAAGAAAAGTTGAAGATATTTTGTATTCTTATGGTGTTGACCAGACAATGAACATTATTCCAACTGGACTGGAATTGGATAAATTTTATCGTGGAAATTATTCCGATGAAGATTTGGAATTTATGAGAGAAAATTTTGGAATAGAGAAAAGTGATTTTCTTTGTGTGTATATTGGGCGAATTGCCGAAGAAAAAAGTATTGATTTGTTAATTGATATGTTTTCTAAAATTAAGGATGAAAACTTTAAATTTATGATTGTTGGGCGTGGGAGAATTTTGGATGACTTGAAGAAACAAGCTGAAGATCTTGGTATTTCAGATAGAGTTATTTTTACAGGGGAAGTTCCGCATGATAAAGTTGCTGCTTATTATCAAATGGGAGATGTATTTTTGAATGCTAGTATATCAGAAACACAGGGGCTTACATTTGTTGAGGCAATGGCTGCTAAAACACCTGTTGTGGCAAGATATGACTTAAATCTGGAAGACTTGCTTGTAAAGAACGAAGCAGGGCTTGTTTACAGAACAGAAGAAGAATTTATTAATTCTATAATGCTTTTAAAAGAAGATAAGGAATTTAGAGAAAAAATTATCGAAAATGCTTTTGCCGCTTCACAAGATTACACAGCACAGAAATTTGGAGAACGAGTAGAAGCAGTTTACAAAAAAACAATAGAGGAGTATGATAGTCGTGAAAGTTTTACTATATTCAGAGGGGAAAAGTTCTTTCAGCAAATCCGGCGTTGGACAAGCCTTAAATCATCAGGTAGAAGCCCTTGGAGCAAATAATATTGAAGTTACCCAGGATCCTGAAGATGATTATGATTTGGCACATATAAATACTGTTGCGTTGAAATCTTATGAAGTGTTAAAACAGGCAAAGAAAAAAGGTAAACCTGTAATTTATCACACACATACAACTTATGAAGATTTTCGTGGAAGTATAAAGGGAAGCTATGTTTTATCGCCAATTATAAAATTCTGGACAAAGAAATTATATAATGAAGCAGATTATTTGATTTCTCCATCAGAATATACAAAAAATCTTATAAAATCAAAATATTTAGAAAAAGACAAAGAAATTAGAGTAATTTCAAACGGTGTAAATATAAATAAATTTAATAAAAATGAAGTTTTAAAAGAAAAGTTTTTAAATGAATATAAATCAGTATATGACATAAATAAGCCTTTAATTATAACAGCTGGATTACCTTTTGAGAGAAAAGGGATAAAAGATTTTGTAAAAGTAGCACAGGAATGCAGTGATTATCAATTTCTTTGGTTTGGATCGTCAAGCGTAAAATCAATGCTTCCTGATAAAATACAGAAAATTATTGAAAATCCACCAAAAAATCTAATTTTTCCAGGATATGTAGATAAAGACATCCTAATTGGAGCATTTAGCGCTGCAAAAGCCTTTTTGTTTATGACTTATGAAGAAAATGAGGGAATTGTAGTGTTAGAAGCACTTTCAGCTAAATTACCGCTTGTAGTAAGGGATATTCCTGTGTATGAAGACTGGCTGGAAGATGGAAAAACTTGTTTTAAGGCTAGGACTAACGAAGAATTTTGCCAAAAAATAAGGAATATTGTGGAAAACAATGTGGAAAACTTGGATGAAATTACAGAAACTGCCTATAATATTGCTGTAGAGCGGGATTTGTTAAATATAGGCAAAAAATATAAAGAATACTATGAATACATATTAAATCAAAAAAATAGATAACCTTTCAAAAAATCGAAAAAACAATTTCAATAAATTAAAAAGAGAAAACCATCAATAAGTCAATAATGGTTTTCTCTCCAATTTTAGACATTTCAATTTTGACGGTTTCAACACAGCTTCTGCCAAGGCTTTTTGAATGGCAATCACGCTCTTGTCGCTTTTAAACTGCAAGGTTTCGGTCGGCGCTTCGCCAGAAGAAACCCAAATCTTCAGCTCGGCATCCAAATCAAAATGACCCGAGGTTTCCACCGAAAAGCGCGACACGGAACGGTATGGAATCGAACGGTAAGACACTTTCTTGCCGGTCAAACCCTGCTTGTCCACCAACACCAGCCGATATTCGGTAAACACAATCAAATCGCGCACCAGGCTGAATGCCATTTTTACCTGTTCGCCATCAATCAGGATATTCGCCAAATCGCGTTCCACCGCATCGGCGTCTTTTTGCGAAGCATTGCCCAAAAGGCCGCTGAACAATCCCATATCTGCCTGCTTTCTATACGAGTGATAAGTGCAGGGTATTTTACACGCACAAACCTTATTTGCCGATATTTCAGACGGCCTTATGTTATGATACCGCCTTATTCGACAAAGACATGCCCATGGATAAACCCGTTTACCTCTACACAGACGGCGCATGCAAAGGCAACCCCGGCGCAGGCGGCTGGGGGGTATTTATGCGCTACGGCACACACGAAAAAGAACTGTTCGGCGGCGAAGCCGAAACCACCAACAACCGCATGGAGCTGACCGCAGTCATCGAAGGACTGAAATCCTTAAAGCGCCGCTGCCAAGTCGTCATCTGCACCGACTCGCAATACGTCAAAAACGGCATGGAAAGCTGGATACACGG